>NZ_JAGTJY010000090.1:0-23682 GCF_018195695.1 Achromobacter sp. Marseille-Q0513
AGCGACGGACTGTTAATCCGCAGGTCGCTGGTTCGAGCCCAGCTCGGGGAGCCAAAGAATTTTGGGGCCACTCACGCAAGTGAGTGGCCCTTTTGGCTTTCCGGGCGCCCGATTTCGTATGCCCCTTGGTTGCTTTGCAGCCGCGCCGTCGTTGGCTTGGCGCTCTGTGCGCGGGCGGCCACACCCGAGTGCTTCTGAGTGGCTTTCGCGGCTGCGAGCGCGCGCAAGCGGTCGTCTTCCCATCCTTCCTGTTCAACTCTGCCGCGCTGGTCCGGCGAGGCTCTGGGACGAATTTCGCGCCGTTCCCTTCTTGCGCCATTCGTGCGGAGCGCGCAGGTGTCGTTTGGCTCGTCATGAGCCCTTCCTATCTCCAGATTTAGTTATGTAATAACATTTCATTTTTGGATGGAGGGCGTGTGATGGCGACGGTGAGAATGGAAGATGAGGGGCTGGCGCGGGACCGGCGCCTGCCGGTGACGGTGTTGTCCGGTTTCCTGGGGGCGGGCAAGACCACTTTGCTCAACCATGTGCTGAACAATCGCGACGGGCTGCGGGTGGCGGTCATCGTGAACGACATGTCGGAAGTCAATATCGATGCGAGGCTGGTCCGCGACGGCGGGGCGTCCCTGTCGCGTTCGGAGGAGCGACTGGTCGAGATGAGCAACGGCTGTATCTGCTGCACGCTGCGCGAGGACTTGCTCCTGGAGATCGGGCGGCTGGCCGCCGAGCGGCGCTTTGACTATCTGTTGATCGAGTCCACCGGCATCTCGGAGCCGCTGCCGGTGGCCGAGACTTTCACGTTCCGCGACGAGGACGGCGCCAGCTTGTCGGACGTGGCGCGGCTGGACACCATGGTGACGGTGGTCGATGCCTTCAACTTCCTGCGCGACTACGCCAGCGAGGACCGCCTGGCCGCGCGCGGCGAGACGCTGGGCGAGGAAGATGAGCGCACGGTCGTGGACCTGCTGATCGAACAGGTCGAGTTCTGCGATGTGATGGTGCTGAACAAGATCGACCTGCTTTCCGGGCAGGAGCTGGGCCGGCTGGAGGCGATGCTGCGCAAGCTCAATCCAAGGGCGGATATCGTGCGCAGCGAGTTCGGCAGCGTCCCGCTGGCCAAGGTGCTGGACACGGGGCGCTTCGATTTCGAGGCGGCCGCGCAGGCGCCGGGCTGGCTCAAGGCGCTGCGCGGCGAGCATGTGCCCGAGAGCGAGCAGTACGGCATCGGCAGTTTCGTCTTTCGCGCGCGGCGACCCTTCCATCCGCAGCGCCTGTGGGACTGGATGCGCCAGGAGTGGCCGGGCGTGGTGCGCTCCAAGGGCTATTTCTGGCTTGCGACGCGTCCCGCGTTTGCCGCATCATGGTCGCAGGCCGGGCCGGTCTCGCGGCACGGCGCGGCGGGCTACTGGTGGGCGGCGCTGCCGCGCGAGCGATGGCCGCAGGACGCAGAGGCGCGCGCGCAGATCGTGGCGGATTGGGATCCGGTCTATGGCGACAGGTGCCAGGAGCTGGTGCTGATCGGCATCGGCATGGACGAAAGCGCCTTGCGGGCAGGTTTGCATGCCTGCCTGATGACGCAGGACGAACTGGCCCTGCCTGTGGAAGAATTGCGCGCCTTGCCGGATCCGTTTCCCGTCTGGGGGCCGGCGCAGGCGTCCGGCGATTGAGTCGGGGCGTGAATGCGGCGGATGCCGCGGGTGGAATCGAGGTTCATGGACGAAGAAAAACGCATCGGCGTGACCGTGCTGTCCGGTTTTCTGGGCAGCGGCAAGACGACGCTGCTCAACCGCCTGCTGCAGGAACCGGCCTATTCGGACGCGGTGGTGATCGTCAACGAGTATGGCGACGTGGGCGTGGACCACCACCTGGTGCGCCTGGCCCAGGACAACATCATGCTGGTCGAAGGCGGCTGCCTGTGCTGCGCGGTCAGCGGCGCGGTGGTCGATGCGTTGCGGGACTTGTTCATGCTGGCGTTGCGCCGGCAGATCAAGCCATTTCGCCGCGTGCTCATCGAGACCAGCGGCCTGGCCGACCCGGCGCCCGTGTTGTTCACGCTGAAGCACGATCGCTTCCTGGCCGAGCGCTATGCCTATCGCGGCGCCATCGTGGTCGTGGATGCGCAGCATGGCGCGGGGCAGTTGGCGGAACAGCCCGAGGCGGCCCGTCAGCTCGCCCTGGCGGACACCGTCGTGTTCAGCAAGGCCGACCTGGCAGAGGATGCCTCGTTGCAGGCCCTGCAACGGCAGGTCGAGGCCATCAATCCGGGTGCAAGGCGCTGCGTGCAGCGCCAGGACTCGCCGTTGGTCGAGGCGCTGGCGGACTGGCCGGATGCCGCGACGCGGCGGGCGGAGCTGTCGAATTGGTTGCGGGCGTTCGCGCAGCCGGTGGCGGGCAGGCATGGCATGGTGTCCAGCTTCAGCCTGGCGCTGGATGCACCCATTGGTCGCGCGGCCTTCCTGGCGGGCATCTCGCTGGTCCAGGAGCGGTATGGGCAAGGCCTGTTGCGCCTGAAGGGGCTGGTCTGTTTCGAAGGCGAGACGCTGCCTTGCGAGGTGCACGGCGTGCATGGCGAGCTGTATCCCTTGCGGACGCTGCCGCAGTGGCCGTCGGACGAACGGGCGTCCCGCCTGGTGTGCATCCTGCGCGGACCGGACGCGGCCGAGGTGCAGGCCAGCCTGCGGCGCGCCCTGGGCCAGTTGCCCGCATGAGACGGTCGGTGCGCGAATCGCACCCTTTGCCGTATCGCATGTACGGAAAATGCATGGAAATACGGTATAAACGGAACCGTCTTATGCACGATTCGAGACAATCATGGATCGCTTGAAAGCCATGCAGGTGTTTGTCGAGGTCGCCGACAGAGGGAGCTTGTCGGCGGCGGCCGTGCATTTGGACATGTCCAGGGCCATGGTGTCGCGGTATCTCGCCGAAATGGAGCAGTGGGTTGGCGTGCGGCTGTTGCACCGCACGACCCGCCGGCTCAGCCTGACGCCCGCCGGCGCCGAAACGCTGCCGCGCTGCCGGCAGATGCTGGACATGGTGGGGGATCTGCGCAGCGCCGTATCCACGCCCGACGATACGCCCAAGGGGCTGTTGCGGATCACGACCAGCATGTCGTTCGGCTCGCGTCACCTGGCGGGCATCGTCGCCGACTACGTCAAGCTGCATCCGGGCACATCGGTGGACCTGATGCTGGTCGAGCGCGCAGTCAACCTGGTCGAAGAGCGGGTGGACCTGGCCGTGCGCATCACCAATGACCTGGATCCCAATCTCATCGCCCGCAAGCTGGCCGTCTGCCGCTCGGTGGTGTGCGCCTCTCCGGAATACCTGGAGCGGGAAGGGGAGCCGGCACGGATCGAGGACCTGTCCCTGCGCAACTGCCTGACACATTCCTACTTCGGCAAGAGCCTCTGGCGCTTCGAGCGCGACGGCGAGCCCGTCGATGTGCCGGTGGACGGAAATATCAGCGCCAACGAGGTGTCGGTTCTGTTGCGCGCCGCACTGGAGGGGGCAGGGATCGCGATGTTGCCGACCTACTACGCGGCCGAATACATCGCTTCCGGCCAGTTGCGGGTCATTCTGCCCCAGGCCAGGCCGCAGGAATTGGGCATCTACGGCGTCTATGTGTCGCGCCGGCAGATGCCGCTGGTGCTGCGGTCCATGCTGGATTTCCTGGTGGAACGACTGGGGCCGGCGCCTTGGGATAAGCCGGCCGGCGCTTGAGGGCGAGATATATGGCGGTATAATTTGCCCGCCTGAGCGCCTTGCGCGGCGTGGCGGAACACGATTCCGGATCACGATTTGCGGCAGGGCCAATGTTCGCTAGGATATAGTCTTAGAAAACGTCCAAAAATCACGGGCGCGGCCAGATGGGTGGCCGTAGCGGCGCGGAACGGAATGCCGTCCGTGCGGAGGGAGCGCATCGGGGTTCCGGTTTTCGGCGCAGGATTTCGCCGGCCGTCCGATGCCTGACGTATCGGGTCCTTGATTATCGATCGCCGCGGCGTATGGCTCCGGATTGCCGGAGTGTCCGCAGGCTGCGTGGGCTTTATATGCCCGCTTTTCCGGAATTTGATTAAGCGTTTGCCGCAGCAGGGCTGCGCACACGCATTGCTCCAGCCGGAGTGTGCGGATATTTGGCATATCCGTCATGAGCAGGGTGGCCGGGTGCCAATACAGGAACGTCTCTTGAGTATGTCGCAAACCTACGCAGTCATTCGCGGAATCGCCGATCTGGCGGGGCGTTCCGCTGTGGCTGTCGCGGGGGTGTGTGCCTACATCTGTGTTTGCGTCCGTGTTTGCGTCCGTGTTTGCGTCCGCGCCTACGTCCGTCTGATCTCGGTATCGCGAGCGGAAATGAAAAAGGCCCGGCAGATGCCAGGCCTTGATCAATTTGGTTGCGGGGGCAGGATTTGAACCTACGACCTTCGGGTTATGAGCCCGACGAGCTGCCAGACTGCTCCACCCCGCGTCTGAGAAAAGAATATTAGCCTTATTTTCCATCCAACGCAAGTTGGTCCACTTTGAATATGAATGTCGATGAACGATAGCGAGGCAATACGCGTCCTGGAAACCGCACTTCTGTGCGCCGTGCAGCCGATGCAACTGGCCGACATGCGCAAGCTGTTCGGCAACGATGAGGAATTCGACAACACCGCCTTGCGCGGGCTGTTGGAAACCTTGCAGGCCAATTGGGCCGACGGTGGCCTGGAACTGGTGCAGCTGGCCACGGGCTGGCGCTTTCAGAGCCGTCCTGAAATGCAGCGCTACCTGGAGCGGCTGAGTCCCGAGAAGCCGCCGAAGTACTCGCGCGCCGTCATGGAAACGCTGGCGATCGTCGCCTGGCGCCAGCCGGTGACGCGCGGTGACATCGAGGACATACGCGGCGTCACCGTGTCGTCCCAGATCGTCAAGGCGCTCGAGGATCGTGGCTGGATCGAAGTGATCGGCCATCGCGACGCGCCCGGGCGGCCCGCGCTATTCGGCACGACCCGCCAGTTCCTGGATGACCTGGGACTGCGCGCGCTGGATGAACTGCCTCCGCTGGAATCGGCGCAGGCCGCCGCGGCCCTGGCCGGGCTGGATCTGGGCGATGCGCAGCCGCTGGGCGAGGCGCCGGCCGAAGGCGAAGCTGGCGTTGCCGGAGAGGGCGATGCGCCGCAGGATGGGGCGGGCCTCCAGGCGGAACTCGACGTCGCGGGCGGTGGCGCTGGTGACAGTATCCCGCAAGCGGAATTGTCTGTTCCGTCGTTGCCGGTTTCCGTGGCGGCGGACGATAGCGTAGAATCCTCGCTTTCGCGCGATGACGGCGACGCTGGTCCCGCGGACCAGCTGGCTGCAGGATCGCCGGCTGACGGTCTGTCTGGCGAGCCCGAGCTTCCAGGCGCCGGCCATGCCGCCGCCCCCGCTGACGAGACATCCGGCGCCGGTCCTGAATCCGATGCGCATGCCGATACCCTTGGCACTGCGGTCGGCAATGATATTTCCAATACCGACGTGGAGTCCGCCGACGAGATCGCGGCGGATCATGCCGCCGGACATGCGGAATCGGCGAAATCGAATGACCAGAATGATGCGGCCGGCGTCGTGCCGCAAGGCGTTGCCGGGCTTGAGCCGGAGGTTGGCCATGAGGCCGCCGTTCAGCCTATGCCGGATGCCGCGTCCGACGGCTCGCCCGATGGCGAGGCCGCGGAACAAACCGATGCGGGCCGAGAGCCCGTGCCTCCTGATGATGATGAGCCTGCCGCCGGCAGGCCCGCCCAAGTTTGAAATTCGGAGCTGTCCCAGTGACAACGAATACAGCAATGCAGGACGATAATCCCCGTCCGGATGACGCCATTTCCGGCGCGCAGCCGGAAGCCTCCGCCGCTCGCGAGCCGGCTGCCGAGGGCGATGCCGCCCGTGGTCGTGGCCGCAAGTTGCGCACGCCGTTCCGCCGCCGTCGCGGCGATGCCGCCGCCGAACAGGCGCCGGCCGCGGAAGGCCAGGCCGCTGCCCTGTCCGCCCCGGTCGAGTCGCAGGATTCCCGTGGCGGCGAGCAGGAAGCCGAGCAGGCGCTGTCCTATCTGGACACCGCCGACCGCATGGAACAGCGGCTGGGCAAGTACCTGAACAGCGAAGCGGTCATGCCGAAGCTGCACAAGGTGCTGGCGGACGCCGGCATCGGCTCGCGCCGCGAGATGGAAGAGCTGATCGTGGCCGGCCGCGTGTCTGTCAACGGCGAACCCGCCCATATCGGCCAGCGCGTGGCCCCGAATGACCAGGTGCGCGTGAACGGCAAGCCGATCATGCGCGCCAATACCAAGAAGCCGCCGCGCGTGATCCTGTATCACAAGCCGGCCGGCGAGATCGTCAGCCATGACGATCCGGGTGGCCGCGCCAGCGTGTTCGCGCGCCTGCCCAAGCTGCGCACCGGCAAGTGGCTGTCGGTGGGGCGCCTGGATCTGAACACCGAAGGCCTGTTGATCTTCACGACCTCGGGCGACATGGCCAACCGCATCATGCACCCGCGCTACGGCACCGAACGCGAGTACGCCGTGCGCGTGCTGGGCGAGATGGACGAAGCGCAGCGCCGCTCGCTGGTCGAGGGCATCGAGCTGGAAGATGGCCTGGCCGCGTTCGGCGCGCTGGATTACCTGGGCGGCGACGGCAGCAACCGCTGGTATCGCGTCACGCTGCAGGAAGGGCGCAACCGCGAAGTTCGCCGCATGTTCGAGGCCGTGGGCGTCACCGTCAGCCGGCTGATCCGCACCCGCTTCGGCGATATCGTGCTGCCGCGCACGCTGCGCCGTGGTCGCTGGGACGAGCTGGATGCCTCGCTGGTCACGGCGCTGATGGTCCAGCTGGGCCTGTTGCGCGAAGACGACGATTCCGGCGGCGGCAACCGCCGCCGCTCCAAGCAGCCGCAATCGCATGACAGCGCCTTGCCTCCGGGTTTTGGCACCATGGACCGCAACGGCATGAACGGCGCGCGCATCGGCCGCCGCGGCAAGCTGCAAGGCGGCCGCCAGGGCAGCGCCGGCCAGGCCGCCGCTTGTCCCTCCGATCCGTTCGGCACCGGCCTGATGATCGCGGGCGGGTACGCCAATGGTCATCCGCTGGCTGGTGGTGGCGGCGGTGGGGGCGGCAGCGAAGGCAACCGCAAGGGCGGCAAGCCCGGCGGTCGCGGCGCCGCGTCGGGCAACAAGGCTGGGGCCAAGGCGGGCGGCAAGCCCGCTGGCGGCAAGTCCGGCGGCAAGCCGCGCGGCAATCGCGCCGCCGCAGCCGCCGAGCAGGGCGCTCAAGCGGCCTACTCGCCGGCGGAAGGCGGTGCGGCGGCCGGCGCTCCGGGCGCCGGGCGGCGTGCCGGCGGCGCCAAGACTGCCGGCAAGCCGGCGGGCGCGCGCGGCAGCCGTGGCGGCGCCAAGCCGGCCGGAGCCGGTCGCGGCGGCAACAAGGCCGAAGGATCGCGCGCCGCGGGCAAGGGCGCGGGCGGCCAGGCTGGCAAGAGTGCCGGGCAGGGCGGCAACAAGTCGCGTTCGTCGCGCGGTTCCTCGCCGCGAGGCGATGATTGGCAGCCGCGCGGCGCCAGTGCGCACGAGTCGCGCCTGGGCGTGCTGGGTGGCGGTCGGGGTCGTCAGGGGCGCTGAGTCCTGGTCGGCGCTTGCTTGAAGTCGTTCCGCCCTCGCGGCGGAGTGGCTGCTGGCGGGGCGTCCCGGTTGATTCGTCCCGCTTAATCGTAAGCCCGTGAGGTATCAGGCGTTTTTCCGGTTTATCTGGTAAAATCAATGGTTTTCATGGCTTTCGCGTCTTTGCGTGCCTTCGCCAGCCTTGCGGGTTGCCCCTAATAAAGGGGATACCAGCAAGGGATGCCAGCATCAGGGCGGCTTGAAGGACGGGACGCAAAGCGGCGCTTTTGCCAGCGGTGCCTTTTTTTGGTGTGCGCGGGCGAGGCAGGGCAAATCGGCTTGGGCCGATTGCCGCATTTTTAGGTCGCAATTTGGGCGCTGCCTGGCATTGCTCCTTACGTGAAGTAGGGCAGCGGCCGGGCATTGCGCAATACGATGGGCTGGGCGGGCAGCCCATTTTTTTTGAGTATATGGCTGATTTATTCGCATTGACCGAAGAGGCTCTGGCCGGCATGGACGTCGAACTCGTCGACGTCGAGCGTGCCGCCCTGGGCCTTTTGCGCGTGACGATCGATCGGATCGGCGGCGTGCGCATCGAAGACTGTGAGCAGGTGTCTCGCCAGCTGTCGCGGGTGTACGAAGTCGAGAACGTCGACTACAAGCGGCTCGAAGTCGGTTCGCCGGGCGTGGACCGCCCGCTGCGCACCGAGGCCGAGTTCCGCCGTTTCGCGGGCGAGCGCATCGAGATCAAGCTGCGCGAGGCCATGGATGGACGCAAGGTCTTCTCCGGTACGCTGGTCGTGCCCGAGGATGACGCCGAGCCGCAAGCCGGCCAGGCGCAAAAGACCGTGTTCGGTCTCGAATTTGAGGCAAAAAAGAACGAAGTGCAGGTGTTGAACTTCTCGCTCGACGATGTCGAGCGCGCAAAACTGGACCCCGTTCTGGATTTCAAGGGCAAAAAGCGATGAGTCGCGAAATTCTTCTGTTGGTCGATGCCTTGGCGCGCGAAAAGAACGTCACGCGCGACGTGGTATTCGGAGCACTCGAAAGTGCGCTGGCCTCGGCCATGAAAAAGCGTTTCAAGGACGACGCCGAAATCCGCGTCTCCATCGATAGGGAAACCGGCAGCCACGAAGGGTTCCGCCGGTGGCTGGTCGTGCCCGACGAAGCGGGCCTGCAAGAGCCCGACAAGCAGGAAATGCTGTCGGACGCCCAGGAAATGGTGCCTGGCATCCAGGCTGGCGAATACATCGAAGAGGCCCTCGAGCCCGTCGAGTTCGGCCGCATCGGCGCCCAGGCCGCCAAGCAGGCGATCCTGCAGAAGATCCGCGACGCCGAGCGCGAGCAGGTCCTGAACGACTTCCTGGATCGTGGCGAGACCATCGTGTCCGGCACCATCAAGCGCATGGACAAGGGCGACGTCATCGTCGAGACCGGCAAGATCGAAGCCCGCCTGCCGCGCTCGGAAATGATCCCGAAGGAAAACCTGCGCGTGGCCGACCGCGTGCGCGCTTATGTGCTGCGCGTGGATCACGCCGCCCGTGGCCAGCAGGTCATCCTGTCGCGCACCTCGCCGGAATTCATCCGCCAGCTGTTCGAGAACGAAGTGCCCGAGATCGAGCAGGGCCTGCTCGAGATCAAGGCCGCCGCCCGTGATCCTGGCGTGCGTGCGAAGATCGCCGTGGTGGCTTACGATAAGCGCATCGATCCCATCGGCACCTGCGTGGGCATGCGCGGTTCGCGCGTGACCGCGGTCCGCAACGAGCTGGGCGGCGAACAGGTCGATATCGTGCTGTGGTCCGAAGACCCGGCGCAGTTCGTGATCGGCGCGCTGGCCCCGGCCAACGTCGAATCCATCGTCGTCGATGAAGACAAGCACGCGATGGACGTGGTGGTGGACGAGGAAAACCTGCCCAAGGCCATCGGCGCCAAGGGCCAGAACGTGCGCCTGGCGTCCGAGCTGACCGGCTGGCAGATCAACATCATGACGCCGGAAGAAAGCCTGAACCGCCAGGAAGTCGAGCGGTCCGCGCTGCGCGCCACGTTCATGAACAAGCTGGACGTCGACGAGGAAGTCGCTGACATCCTGATCGACGAAGGCTTTACCGGTATCGAGGAAATCGCCTACGTTCCCATGCAGGAGCTGCTGGAAATCGAGGCGTTCGACGAAGACACCATCAATGAGTTGCGTGCCCGCGCCCGCAATGCGCTGCTGACCGAGGCGATCGCCCAGGAAGAGCGTCTTGAGACCGCGCAGGACCTGTTGGAACTCGAAGGCGTGACGCCCGAGCTGGCTGCCAAGCTGGCCGAGCGTCAGGTGCATACGCGTGACGATCTGGCTGAACTGGCGACGGACGAACTGGCGGAAATCGCCGGCCTGACCGAGCAGGAAGCCAGCGATCTGATCATGCGTGCCCGTGCCCATTGGTTCGACGAGGAATAACCATAAGGACACGCGTTCGCGGCGGACGGAGCGCCTTCATCCGCCGCGAGTTCACGTTGTTTGTCATAGCTGCATATAGGGAAGAGAGAGCCTAATGTCGAGTAACACCGTCGCCCAGTTCGCTACCGAGCTGAAAATGCCTGCCAACGTGCTGCTGGAGCAGTTGCGTTCGGCTGGCGTTGACCTCAAATCGGTTGACGATTCCGTCACCGACAGCGACAAGGCGAAATTGCTCGACTCGCTGCGTCGGGCCCACGGCGCGACCGAAGGCAAGAAGATCACCCTGACGCGGCGCCAGACCTCCGAGATCCGTCAGGCGGACGCCACCGGTCGCTCGCGCACCATCCAGGTCGAAGTGCGCAAGAAGCGCGTCTTCGTCAAGCGTGATCCGTCCGAGCTGGCGCAAGAGCACGCCGCCGCCGTGCGCGCGGAAGAAGAAGCCGCCGCCGCTGCCGTAGAAGAAGCGAGCGTGCCGGCAACGGCCGCGCCCGCCGCTCCCCAGGAACCGATCCGCGAAGCCGCGCCCGTGCAGGCGCAGGCTCCCGCCGAGCCGGCGCCCGAGGCCAAGCCCGTCGTAGTCGAAGCGCCCGAGCCGGCGCAAGCGGCTGCGCCCGTTGAATCCGTCGCGGCCGAAGCGCCCGCCCCCGTCAAGGAACAGGCCCCTGAAGTCCAGGCGCAGCCCGAGCCCGAATCGACGCCGGCATCCGCTCCTGCCGAGCCCGTGGCCCAAGAGGCCAAGCCCGAAGTCAAGACTGAACCCGCCGAGCCCAAGGCTGAAGAAGCCAAGCCGGAACCCGTTGTGCTAGCTACCAAGTCAGAATCCTCTTCCTCGCAGGCCGCCGCGCCTGCCGCGCAGGCTCCGCAGCCCGGCGCCAAGTCCGAACCCGCCAAGGCGCCCGCGAAGGCTGAACCCGCCGCCGCGCCCAAGGCCGCCCGTCCCGCCGACACGCGTCGCGCCATGCCGCCGGTGGCGTCCAACGCCGCCCGCGACGAGGCGCGCCGCGCCGCCGAGGCCGAAGCCGCCGCGCTGCGCGAGATGCTGAACCGTCCGCGCAAGGTGCTGCGCGCTCCCGAACCGGAAGCGCCTGCCGCGCCGCTGTCGGGCACGCTGCACAAGCCGGCCGGCAAGACCGCCGCCGCGCCCGCTGGCGCCGCCAAGAAGGACGCCAAGCCGGGCGCTCCGGGCACGAAGAAGACCATCAAGACGGCCGAAGTCGCCTCGACCTGGTCCGACGACTCCTCCCGCAAGAAGCCGGCCGACAAGCCGGCGGCGCCCGCCAGCCGCGACGGCTGGCGTGCCGGCGGCAAGGGCGGCGGCAAGGGTGGCGGCCGTGGCGGTCGCAACCAGCAGAATGATCGCCGCAACGAGCCGGCGCCGCAGGAATTCATTGCGCGTGAAGTCCACGTGCCCGAGACCATCAGCGTGGCCGACCTGGCGCACAAGATGTCCGTCAAGGCCGCGGAAGTCATCAAGCACCTGATGAAGCTGGGCCAGATGGTCACCATCAACCAGGTGCTGGACCAGGAAACGGCCATGATCGTGGTCGAGGAACTGGGCCACGTCGCCATCGCCGCCAAGCTGGACGATCCGGAAGCCTTCCTGGACGAATCGGCCACCGTGTCGGAATCCGAGCAACTGCCGCGCGCGCCGGTCGTGACCGTCATGGGCCACGTCGACCACGGCAAGACCTCGCTGCTGGACTACATCCGCCGCGCCAAGGTCGCCGCGGGCGAAGCCGGCGGCATCACGCAGCACATCGGCGCCTACCACGTCCAGACCGAGCGCGGCATGGTCACCTTCCTCGACACCCCGGGCCACGAGGCGTTCACCGCCATGCGTGCCCGCGGCGCCAAGGCCACCGACATCGTCATCCTGGTGTGCGCGGCGGACGACGGCGTGATGCCGCAGACCCGCGAAGCCATCCACCATGCGAAGGCCGCCGGCGTGCCCATGGTCGTGGCCATGACCAAGATCGACAAGCCCAGCGCCAACCCCGATCGCGTCAAGCAGGAGCTGGTCGCCGAGGAAGTGGTGCCGGAAGAATACGGCGGTGACGTGCCCTTCGTGGCCGTGTCCGCCAAGACCGGCGAAGGCATCGACGATCTGCTCGAGAACGTCCTGCTGCAAGCCGAAGTGCTGGAATTGAAGGCGCCGGTCGACGCGGCCGCCAAGGGCCTGGTCATCGAAGCCCGCCTGGACAAGGGCCGCGGCCCTGTCGCCACCATCCTGGTGCAAAGCGGCACGCTGCATCGCGGCGACGTGGTGCTGGCCGGCGCGAGCTTCGGCCGCGTGCGCGCCATGCTGGACGAGAACGGCAAGCCGATCCAGGAAGCCGGTCCGTCGATCCCCGTGGAAATCCAGGGCCTGACCGAAGTCCCGGCCGCCGGCGACGAACTGATGGTGCTGTCCGACGAGCGCAAGGCGCGCGAAATCGCGCTGTTCCGCCAAGGCAAGTTCCGCGACGTCAAGCTGGCTCGCCAGCAGGCCGCCAAGCTGGAATCCATGTTCGACAACCTGGGCGAAGGCACGCAGACCCTGGCGCTGATCGTCAAGACCGACGTCCAGGGTTCGCAGGAAGCGCTGGTGCAGTCGCTGACCAAGCTGTCCACCGACGAAGTGCGCGTGCAGGTCGTGCACGCCGCCGTGGGCGGCATCTCGGAAAGCGACATCAACCTGGCCATCGCGTCCAACGCCGTGGTGATCGGCTTCAACGTCCGCGCCGAAGCCAGCGCCAAGAAGCTGGCCGAGTCCAACGGCATCGATGTGCGCTACTACAACATCATCTACGACGCCGTGGATGAGGTGAAGGCGGCCATGTCGGGCATGCTGGCGCCCGAGAAGAAGGAAGAGGTCATCGGCCTGGTCGAGATCCGCGAGGTCTACAGCATCTCCCGCATCGGCAACATCGCCGGTTGTATGGTGCTGGACGGCCTGGTCAAGCGCGACTCGCAAGTCCGCCTGCTGCGCAACAACGTTGTCCAGTGGACCGGCCATCTGGAATCGCTGCGCCGCTTCAAGGACGACGTCAAGGAAGTCAAATCGGGCTTCGACTGCGGTCTTACGCTGCGCGGCAACAATGACATCCAGGTGGGCGACCAGCTGGAAGTCTTTGAAATCAAGGAAATCGCGCGTACGCTGTAAGGCAGCGTCCGCGAGCTTTATCTCTACATGAGCCGTCACAAGTCCAAAGCCATCCCCGGCCGCAATCTGCGGCTGGCCGACCAGATCCAGAAGGATCTGGCCGGGATCATCCAGCGCGAGATCGACACGACCCGCGCTGGACTGATCACGCTCTCGGGAGTGGAGCTGTCGACCGACTACGCGCACGCGAAGGTGTATTTCACGGTCCTGGGCGCCGAGCCCGAGGCCGCGACCACCTTGCTGAACGAGAAGGCCGGCTGGCTGCACTCGCAGCTGTACAAGCTGCTGCACATTCATACTGTCCCCACTTTGCGCTTCTTCCACGACGAGCAGATTGCCCGTGGCATTGAAATGTCGATCCTCATCGACCGCGCGAACCGGTCCGGCCCCCATTCGGGCGTGCCTGACGAACCTGAAGACCAGTCCTGAACGGGCTGTCGTCGCTGCTTCAACTTTCCGGATTCCGACGATGGCTAAACGACGCGGGCTTGCGCTCGACGGTGTGCTGTTGCTCGACAAACCCGTGGGTTTGTCGAGCAACCACGCCCTGCAGCGCGCCAAACGCACGGTGGACGCGGCCAAGGCCGGCCATACCGGCACGCTCGACCCTTTCGCGACCGGCCTCTTGCTGTGCTGTATGGGCCGGGCGACCAAGATTTCCGGCGCCATGCTCAACGCCGACAAGACATATCGCGCTACGCTGCAATTTGGCGAGGAAACCGATTCCGGCGACCTGACCGGCAACGTCGTCGCCACGGCCGCGCCCGGCTTCACGGTCACGGAACAGGCGCTGCGCGATGCGCTGTCACGTTTTTCGGGCACGATCGAGCAGATTCCGCCCATGTACTCGGCGCTCAAGCGCGACGGCAAGCCGTTGTACGAGTACGCGCGGCAGGGTATCGAGCTGGAGCGGCCGCCGCGCCAGATCACGATTTACCGCATCGAGCTGCTGTCCCTGTCCGGGACGCAGGCAGAGATCGATGTCGCATGCAGTAAAGGCACGTACATCCGCACGCTGGCCCAGGACATCGGGCGCGCGCTGGGGTGCTATGCCCACCTGGCGGCGCTGCGGCGCACGCACGTCGGGCCGTTTTCGCTGGACCGCGCCGTCACGCTGGACGCCTTGCAGGCCATGCCAGACCCCAAGCAGGCATTGCTTGCATTGAACGAATTGCCGGAGGGCCTGCTGCCTTCCAAAACCTTAAAGGACTCGCTATGACTCGCGCCCTGCGCAACGTCGCCATCATTGCCCACGTGGACCACGGCAAGACCACCCTGGTCGACCAGCTGCTGCGCCAATCGGGCACCTTCCGCGAAAACCAGGCGCTGACCGAACGGGTCATGGACTCGAACGACCTGGAAAAGGAACGCGGCATCACCATTCTGGCCAAGAACTGCGCCGTCGAATACCAGGGCACGCACATCAACATCGTCGACACCCCGGGACACGCGGACTTCGGCGGTGAAGTCGAGCGCGTGCTGTCCATGGTGGACGGCGTGCTGCTGCTGGTCGACGCGGTCGAAGGCCCGATGCCCCAGACCATCTTCGTGACCCGCAAGGCGCTGGCCCTGGGCCTGAAGCCCATCGTCGTGGTCAACAAGGTCGACCGTCCGGGCGCGCGCACCGACTTCGTCATCAACGCCACGTTCGACCTGTTCGACAAGCTGGGCGCCACCGACGAGCAGCTGGACTTCCCGGTGGTGTACGCCTCGGGCCTGTCCGGCTATGCCGGCCTGACCCCCGACGTGCGCGAAGGCGACATGCGCCCGCTGTTCGACGCCATCCTGCAGCACGTGCCGCAGCGCGACGACGATCCCAACGCTCCGCTGCAGATGCAGATCATCTCGCTGGACTACAGCAGCTACGTGGGCAAGATCGGCGTTGGCCGCATCAACCGTGGCCGCATGCGTCCCGGCATGGAAATCGCCTACAAGTTCGGCCCCGAAGGCCAGGGCGGCCGTGGCCGCATCAACCAGGTGCTGAAGTTCCATGGCCTGGAGCGCGTGGTGGTGGATGAAGCCGAAGCCGGCGACATCGTGCTGATCAACGGCATCGAGGAAATCGGCATCGGTTCCACCGTGATGGATCCGGTGGCGCAAGAGCCGCTGCCCATGCTGCGCATCGACGAGCCCACGCTGACCATGAACTTCATGGTCAACACCTCGCCGCTGGCCGGCCGCGAAGGCAAGTTCGTGACCAGCCGCCAGCTGCGCGACCGCCTGGACCGCGAACTGAAGTCCAACGTGGCGCTGCGCGTGCGCGACACCGGCGATGACACCGTGTTCGAAGTGTCGGGCCGTGGCGAACTGCACCTGACCATCCTGCTGGAAACGATGCGCCGCGAAGGCTACGAGCTGGCCGTGTCGCGTCCGCGCGTGGTGTTCAAGGAAGTCGATGGCGTCAAGTGCGAGCCGTTCGAGTCGCTGACCGTCGACGTCGAAGACGCCCACCAGGGCGGCGTCATGGAAGAGCTGGGCCGTCGCAAGGGCGACCTGCAGGACATGCAGCCGGACGGCCGTGGCCGCACCCGCCTGGAATACCTGATCCCGGCCCGCGGCCTGATCGGTTTCCAGAACGAGTTCCTGACGCTGACGCGCGGCACGGGCCTGATGAGCCACATCTTCCACGAATACGCGCCCATCAAGGAAGGCTCGATCGGCGAGCGCCGCAACGGCGTGCTGATCAGCCAGGACAACGGTGACGCCGTGGCCTACGCGCTGTGGAAGCTGCAGGATCGCGGCCGCATGTTCGTGAACCCGGGCGAAGCGCTGTACGAAGGCATGATCATCGGCATCCACAGCCGCGACAACGACCTGGTCGTGAACCCGATCAAGGGCAAGCAGCTGACCAACGTGCGCGCCTCCGGCACGGACGAAGCGGTGCGCCTGGTGCCGCCGATCCAGATGTCGCTGGAGTACGCCGTCGAATTCATCGACGACGACGAACTGGTCGAACTGACGCCCAAATCGATCCGCCTGCGCAAGCGTTACCTGCAAGAGCACGAGCGCAAGCGCGCTGCCCGCGAATCGGCGTAAGCATGGCGCGGGGCCTGGCCCCGCGATGCGCTTCCCACGTCGAACGTGGACAAGAAAATGCCCCTTGAGCGATCAAGGGGCATTTTCCTTTGCGGGCAATCCATACGCAGCGGCCTGGACCAGCTTCCGCAGATACGCTGCGCCGCATTGAAGGCACGGCGCAGCGACTCGAGGAGCCAAGCCGGCCCTATTCGTGCAGCTTCGGATCAGGGAAGGGCAACTGGTCCTGGGAGGCGCTGGGCTGTGTCTTCCACTTCTTGCCCTGCTTGTAGAAATCGAGCTGGGTTTCGTTGATCGCGGCGCCCAGCGTCACCGAGACCGTGCACGCGACCTGGCCGGCATGGCTGGCTTCCAGGGCTGCGATGCAGGTGCCCAGCTTGACCTCCGAGGGCTTGGGAATGCCGCTGCCGGAGAACATCTCGGCAATGGCGTCCGTTGCTTCGGGAGCGGTGGGCAAGACCAGGGCCTGGGTCTGGGCCTGGGCCAGTCCTGCGACACCGCTCAACGCGACGGCAAAGGCAACGGACACAAAGGGCTGGTACATGCGATGGCTCCATCAAGGTCTGAGGTCGGCGCTTCAGCCCGGAGACGCGGCACAGGCAGGCGCGCAGTCCGGGAAAGCGCCGTCCACTGTATCGCAATCCAGCCCGCGAGGCGGGACAAGGAGCGCGCCTCAGCCGTGCTGGTGCCGGTACTCCTGCGTCCGGCCGCCATACCCATACGCCGCGGCGCGCGCATCGATCACGTGCACATACGAGCACTCGTGCAGCTCGCCCAGGATGCCTCGGAAGGCATCATGGATTTCCTGGATGTAACGCGCCTTCTCGGCCTTGGTGTTGGTCTCGTCGGTGACGCTGATGTCCAGGTGGAAGGCGTTCCTGCCCAGCTTGGATAGCGCCTGCCCGCCGATGAACCATTGTTCGTGGGGGATGTATTGCAGCGTGATGGCGATGACCGGCAGCTTCTTGCCCAGCACGGACTGCGTCAGGCCGGCGACGGATTCGACGACGCGGCGGCTGATGGCGGGATCGGGCTGGCCGGACAGGTGGACGACGATATGCGGCATGGCAGGCTCCTTCAAGTGGAGGATCGGATTGGAAAGGCCGGATGGCTGAAGCCAGTCTAGGCGTCGCATTGACATCGGAAAAGCGGGAATTTACGATCTTATCCATCGTTAAATCCGTTGGATAAGGACTGCCCATGGCCGGTTTCGATCTGGATCAGCTGCGCACCCTGGTCGCCGTGCTGGATGCCGGCAGCCTGACCGCCGCCGCCCCGCGCGTGTTCCTGTCGCAATCCTCGGTCAGCGAGCAGATGCGCAAGCTGGAGGAGCGCGCCGGCCAGCCGCTGTTGTTGCGCGGCAAGAATGGCGTGACGGCGACGCCGGCGGGCCTGCGCCTGCTGGAGCACGCCCGCGCCATCCTGGCGCTCAGCGACGCGGCCTATCGCGACCTGCGCGGCGTGCCCATGCGCGGCGAGCTGAACCTGTGCATCACGGACTATTTCCGTCCCGGCGATGTGGCGCGCATGCTGCGCCGGCTGAACGAGCAATATCCGCAGTTGCGGCTGTACGTCAGGATCATGAAGAGCGGCGAGATCGAGAGCGCCTATGAGCGCGGCGGCATCGACGTGGGCGTGTCCATGGTCGTCCGGGAGCGCGGCGCGGAGGACGGAATTCCGGCGGGCGAGGTGCTGCGGCGCGAGCCCTTGATGTGGATGGCGGCGCAAGGCGCGCGGCCGGGACGCGACCCGCTGCCGCTGCTGGCATTGCCCGAGACCTGTGCGTTGCGCCAGTACGCCGAGCGCACGCTGACCCGTGGTGGCATCG
This sequence comes from Achromobacter sp. Marseille-Q0513, assembly GCF_018195695.1. Taxonomy (NCBI): domain Bacteria; kingdom Pseudomonadati; phylum Pseudomonadota; class Betaproteobacteria; order Burkholderiales; family Alcaligenaceae; genus Achromobacter; species Achromobacter sp. Marseille-Q0513. The sequence goes on from NZ_JAGTJY010000090.1 coordinate 18,054, forward strand.
CGTATGCCGTGGCGCACGTGGCGTCAGGCGTGGCCGGCCTGCAGCTGGCGCTGGCGGCGGGGTTGGGCGTGGCCTGCCTGAACGAGTCGGCGCTGGCGCCGGGCATCGCGCGGCTGGACGCGCCGGACCTGCCGGCGTTGCCGCAGGCGGCGTTCCGGGTGCTGCCCGCCCGGCCCGGGGAGGATGCGTTCGTCGCCAGGGCGCGCGAGGTGATCGCGCAGGCCCTGCGCTGACAGGACGCCGAAGCGGCGTCGAAGGGGCAGGCAAGGCCGCCGCGGGCAGCGGCCTTCGCGGTTCGTCAGGCCGGCAGCGAGGGCGCGTAGCGCGCGTCGGCGTTGCTGACCTGGGCGTGGAATTCCGCCACCTTGCGCACGACCTTTTGCGGATCGTCCTCGATGATGAACAGGTTCAGGTCGTGGGCGCCGATCATGCCGTTGCTCAGCAGCTGCGCGCCCAGCCAGTCGACCAGGCCGGACCAGTATTCGCTGCCCACCAGCACGATGGGCGCGGGCGGCACCTTGCCGGTCTGGATCAGCGTCAACGCTTCGAAGAGCTCGTCCAGGGTGCCGAAGCCGCCCGGCATCGCCACGTAGGCGAAGCTGTGCATGAAAAAGGTGGCCTTGCGCGAGAAAAAGTACTCGAATGACAGGCTGATCGTCTGGTATTCGTTGTTGTGGGCCTCGTGCGGCAGGCTGATGTTCAGCCCGATGCTGGTGCCGCCCGCTTCGAACGCGCCCTTGTTGGCCGCTTCCATGATGCCGGGGCCGCCCCCGGCGATGACCGCGAAACCGGCCTGCGCCAGGGCCTTGGAGATGGCGACGGTGGTTTCATAGTGCGGGGAGTTGCGGCTGACGCGCGCGCTGCCGAAGACACTGACCGCGGGCCCGATGTGCGCGAGCTTTTCTGCCGCTGTCCGTATCTCTGACATAATCAGCGGAATTTGTTTGCCGGCGGGTGTACTCATATCTGCCTTTGTAACCATGAAAAAAACCTTATTGCTGGTCGACGGTTCAAGCTACTTGTACCGCGCTTTCCACGCTATGCCTGATTTGCGCAACGCGCAAGGCGAACCCACGGGGGCGCTCTACGGCGTGGTGAACATGCTGCGCAAGCTTGTATCTGACCATAAGGCAGAGTATGCCGCATGTATTTTCGACGCGCGCGGCAAGACCTTCCGGGACGACCTGTACCCGGACTACAAGTCCCACCGCCCGCCGATGCCCGAAGACCTGGCTGCGCAGATCGAGCCCATCCACCGCGCCGTGCGCGCGCTGGGCTGGCCGGTGCTGGCCATCGAGGGCGTCGAGGCCGACGACATCATCGGCACGCTGGCCTGCCGCGCGGCGGAGCAGGGCGTGGACACCATCGTCTCCACCGGCGACAAGGACCTGGCCCAGCTGGTCAACAGCCAGGTGACGCTGGTCAACACGATGAGCGGCGAAGTGCTGAACGAGGCCGGCGTGCTGAACAAGTTCGGCGTGCCGCCGGATCGCATCGTCGACTACCTGATGCTGGTCGGCGACACCGTCGACAACGTGCCCGGCGTGACCAAGGTCGGTCCCAAGACGGCCGCCAAGTGGATTTCCGAATACGGCTCGATCGACCAGCTGATCGCCGGCGCCGACGGCGTCAAGGGCGTGGCCGGCAACAACCTGCGCGAAGCGATTCCGAACTTCCCGCTCACGCGCGAGCTGTTGACCGTGAAGTGCGACTGCGACCTGACCGGTCATATCGAGAGCATCGAGGACCTGGCGCCGCGCGAGCGCGACGACGCCACGCTGGTCGAACTGTACGAGCGCTACGGTTTTCGCACCTGGCTGCGCGACCTGACCGGCGACGCCGAGCGCGTGCCGGCGGGCGATGCGCGTGTCGCCGCCGCGCCGCCCGTGGCGCCGGCGGAACTGGACTACCGCATCATCGCCGACTGGGACGCCTTCAACGCCTGGATGGCCAAGGTCGCCGAGGCGCCGCTGGTGGCGCTGGACACCGAAACCACCTCGCTGGATGAAATGCAGGCCCGGCTGGTGGGCTTGTCGATGGCGGTCGCGCCCGGCGTGGCCTGCTACATCCCGGTTGCGCATCGTGGGCCTGACGGCGCGGAACAATTGCCCAAGGACGAGGTGCTGGCGCGGCTCAAGCCCTGGCTTGAAGACGCCTCGCGGTCCAAGCTGCTGCACCACGCCAAGTACGACGCCCATGTGCTCGAGAACGAAGGCATCAAGCTGGCCGGCATCGCCGAGGACACCATGCTGCAGGCCTATGTGCTGGAATCGCACCGTGGCGTGGGCCTGAACGACCTGGCGCAGCGCTACCTGGGTCGCAGCGGCGTGTCGTACGAAGACCTGTGCGGCAAGGGCGCCAAGCAGATCGGTTTCGACGAAGTGGCGGTCGACAAGGCCGGCCACTACGCCGCCGAGGACGCCGACTTCACGCTGCAGCTGCATCACGCGCTGCGGCCGCAGGTCGAGGCCGACGCCGGGCTGAACCGCATCTACCTGCTGGAAATGCAGGTGTCGGCGGTGCTGACCATCATCGAGCGCAACGGCGTCAAGGTGGACGCGGCCGAGCTGGGCCGGCAGAGCCACAAGCTGGGCCAGGAAATGCTGCTGCTGGAGCAAAAGGCCTATGAACTGGCCGGCCAGCCCTTCAACCTGAATTCCCCCAAGCAGCTGGGCGAGATCCTGTTCGGCCGCATGGCGCTGCCGGTGGTGCGCAAGACCGCCGGCGGCGCGCCGTCCACCGACGAGGAAGTGCTGACCAAGCTGGCGCAGGACTATCCGCTGCCGCAGGTGCTGCTGGAATACCGCGGTCTGTCCAAGCTGAAGTCCACCTATACCGACAAGCTCCCGCGCATGGTCAATCCGGCCACCGGGCGGGTGCACACGCACTATTCGCAGGCCGCGGTCATCACCGGCCGGCTGGCCTCGTCGGATCCCAACCTGCAGAACATTCCGGTGCGCACCGAGGCGGGCCGCCGCGTGCGCGAGGCCTTCATCGCCGAGAACGGCATGCTGCTGTCGGCCGACTATTCGCAGATCGAGCTGCGCATCATGGCGCACGTGTCCGACGACGCGAACCTGCAGCGGGCCTTCGCGGCGGGCGAGGACATCCACCGCGCCACGGCCTCCGAGGTGTTCGGCGTGACGCTGGATCAGGTCAGCTCCGAACAGCGCCGCGCGGCCAAGGCCATCAACTTCGGCCTGATCTACGGCATGGGCGTGTTCGGCCTGGCGTCGAACCTGGGCATCACGCGCGACGCGGCGCAGGCCTATATCGACCGCTACTTCGCGCGCTATCCCGGCGTGGCGATGTACATGGAAGAGACGCGCCGGCTGGCCCGCGAGCAGGGCTATGTGGAAACCGTCTTCGGCCGCCGCCTGCAGCTGCCCGAGATCCGCGGCGCTTCCGGCCCGCGCCGCCAGGGCGCGGAACGCGCGGCCATCAACGCGCCCATGCAGGGCACGGCGGCGGACCTGATCAAGATGGCCATGGTGGCCGTGCAGGACTGGCTGCAGGCCGAGCGCCTGCAGACCCGCATGATCATGCAGGTCCACGACGAACTGGTGCTGGAAGCGCCCGACGCCGAAATCGAGGTGGTGCGCGAAGCGCTGCCGCGCCTGATGTGCAACGTGGCCGAGCTGCGCGTGCCGCTGGTGGCCGAGGTGGGCGTGGGCAAGAACTGGGAGCAGGCGCACTAGCGCTCCAGACAGGGCAAGGGGCCGGGCCCGCTGCGGCCCGGCTGCCATGCCGGGCCGCAGCGGGGTTCGGCTGCCCGGCAAGCGCTCGGCGGGTTCGCGTATTGCCGCCTTGGGCGGCCATTTCCGCTTTTTGGAGTGCAACAATATAATGTTGCGCTTCCTCTCCTTCGATTTCCGTTCCCATGTTGCTGCTCTGGATCCTGCTTGCCACCGTCACCGGCGGACTGCTCGCCGTCGTGGTCGCCAGCTGGCTGGCCTACAAGGTCTTTTCGCAGTATCTGCACCACATGGTCAGCCTGTCGGTCGGCGTGCTGCTGTCGGTGGCGCTGCTGCACCTGCTGCCCGAGGCCTTCGAGTCCGGCGTGGCCGACGCGCACGTCCTGTTCGGGCTGATGCTGGCCGCGCTGATCGGTTTCTTCGTGCTGGAGAAGATCGCGCTGCTGCGCCACAGCCATCATCATGAAGGCGATGGCCATCATCACCACAAGGGCCATGACCGCCACGAGGCGGGCCGGGGCGGCGTGATGATCCTGATCGGCAGCTCGCTGCACAACCTGTGCGACGGCGTGCTGGTGGCGGCGGCCTTTCTCACCGATCCACTGCTGGGCGTGCTGACGGCGGCTTCCATCATCGTGCACGAGGTGCCGCACAAGCTGGGCGACTTCGTGGTGCTGCTGAACGCCGGACTGGCGCGGCGGCGCGCCTTTTCCCTGATCCTGTTCACCAGCTTGTGTTCAGCCGTGGGCGGCATAATAGGGTTCTTCCTGCTGCAACAGGCCCAAGGCCTGGTGCCGTATGTGCTGGTGGTCGCCGCGAGCAGCTTCCTGTACATCTCGGTGGCCGACCTGATGCCGCAGATGCACGAGCGCGTGTCGCTCGCCGATGCCATCCCGCAACTGCTGCTGGTCGGCGTGGGCGTGGCGCTGATCTACAGCGTCACAACCTTGATGCATCATGGTCATGAGCACGATGCCGCGCCCCAGGGCGCGCCCGTTGTGGAGCACGGCCACCGTCATTGAGGCAGCCCGCGACCGTCTGGCGGCGCCCTGACAGGAGTACGCCATGAGCTTTTCCGCCGCCGCCGGCAAGGTCGCCCCCACCGTCATCCACACCGACGCCGCAGGGCTGGCCCACGGCGATTTCCAGCTGCCCGTGGATGACGGCGCCATCGCCGCCTACTATGCCGCGCCCGCCGGCAAGCAGAACCTGCCCATCGTGCTGGTGGTGCAGGAGATCTTCGGCGTGCACGAGCACATCAAGGACCTGTGCCGTCGCCTGGCGCACGCCGGCTACCTGGCGGTGGCCGCCAACCTGTACGAGCGCCAGGGCGATGCGTCCGCCTACACCGACATTCCCAAGCTGGTCGCCGAGCTGGTCAGCAAGGTGTCCGACGAACAGGTCTACGCCGACCTGGACGCCAGCCTGGCCTGGGCCGCCCGCAATGGCGGCGATCCGGCCCGCGTGGCGGTCACCGGCTTCTGCTGGGGCGGTCGCCTGACCTGGATGTATGCCGCGCACAATCCGGCCGTGAAGGCCGGCGTCGCCTGGTATGGCAAGCTCAGCGTCGGTCACGGCCCGCTCATCAAGCGCTACGCGCTGGACGTGGCGCAAGACCTGCGCGCTCCGGTCTTGGGCCTGTACGGCGGCCGCGACGCCAGCATTCCGCTGGCCGACGTCGACAGGATGAAGGCCAGCCTGGCCGCCGGCAGCGCACCGGCGCGCCGCTCCGAGATCGTGGTCTACCCCGAGGCCGACCACGGCTTCCTGGCCGACTACCGCCCCAACTACAACGCCCAGGCCGCCCAGGACGGCTGGCGCCGCATGCTGGACTGGTTCCAGAACCACCTCCAATAGCCCGCAGGCAAGAACGCCTTCAGCGGGGCCGCGCGGAGCCGGCTTTGCCGGTCCGCAGCGGCGCCCCCTTGAGGGGG
>NZ_JAGTJY010000091.1:0-23670 GCF_018195695.1 Achromobacter sp. Marseille-Q0513
CGTGAAGGCGGTCGTACCGTCGGCGCCGGCGTCGTCGCCAAGATCCTGAAGTAATTCCAGAAAGGGTAGAGAGGCTTTTCAAGCCCCTCTACCCTTTTTGTTGTAAAAGTAGTATGATTTCGGGTTCCGCAAGCCAATTTGCGCGAAAGCGTGGGAAAAGCAGGCGGGGTCTGATCAGAAAGTGATCAGTGGTAGTCAGTAGTTCAGTAGTCGCGCCAATGTAGTGCCAACAGCGCCACCGCTAGCTGTGCGAAGCAGTGCCGAGCACGAGTAGAGTGTTTTAGGGGTATAGCTCAATTGGCAGAGCGTCGGTCTCCAAAACCGAAGGTTGTAGGTTCGATTCCTACTGCCCCTGCCACCGCCAGGATAAACCCGCGGGAGATCATCGCGAGTTACGCATTCAGGCGGCTCGCGTCGCAATATGTCTAATACCAGCGTTGAAACTGTTACCAGTACCGCCGACCGGGTCAAGCTCGGGCTGGCGGTTCTTGTCGTTATTGCTGGCATCGTCGGGTTCTCCGTGCTCAGCGCGCAACCCATGCCTGCACGTATCGGCGTGTTCGTCGGCAGCCTCGTGATCGCTTTCGCGATCGCTTGGTTCAGCGAGCCGGGCCGCCGCACCTTGAGCTTCGCCAGCGAGTCCTACAACGAAGTCAAGCGCGTGTCCTGGCCCACCCGCAAGGAAACGACCCAGATGACGGGCATCGTTTTCGCGTTCGTGGCGATCATGGGCATTTTCATGTGGGTGCTCGACAAGGGCATCGAATGGATTCTCTACGGCCTGTTGCTGGGCTGGAAATAAGGACGGCGAATGAGTAAGCGTTGGTATGTCGTCCATGTGTACTCTGGCATGGAAAAGAGTGTGCACAAGGCCCTGAACGAGCGCATCGAGCGCGCGGGCCTGCAGACGTCTTTCGGCCGCATCCTTGTGCCCTCCGAGGAAGTCGTCGAGGTCAAGGGTGGTCAGAAGTCGATCACCGAGCGCCGCATTTTCCCCGGTTATGTCCTGGTTGAAATGGACCTGACCGACGAAACGTGGCACCTGGTCAAGAATACGAACCGCGTCACCGGCTTTTTGGGTGGCTCGGGCAATCGTCCGACCCCGATTTCCGAGAAGGAAGTCGAAAAGATCCTCTCCCAGATGGAAGAGGGCGTCGAGAAACCGCGTCCCAAGATCCTCTTCGAGGTGGGCGAGATGGTTCGGGTCAAGGAAGGTCCGTTTGCGGACTTCAACGGCAACGTCGAAGAAGTCAACTACGAAAAGAGCAAGGTGCGCGTGTCGGTCACCATTTTTGGTCGCGCGACGCCCGTCGAACTCGATTTCAGCCAGGTCGAAAAGACCTGACATCAACCCCCGGGGAGCCTCGGTCCGTCTGGTCCGGGGCGATATAACCCGCAAGGAGCATAAGCATGGCGAAGAAGATCGTCGGCTTTATCAAGCTGCAAGTACCGGCTGGTAAGGCTAACCCCTCCCCCCCGATTGGCCCGGCCCTGGGTCAGCGTGGCCTGAACATCATGGAATTCTGCAAGGCGTTCAACGCCAAGACCCAAGGCATGGAGCCGGGTCTGCCGATCCCCGTGGTGATCACCGCCTTCGCGGACAAGAGCTTCACCTTCATCATGAAGACCCCGCCCGCGACGGTCCTCATCAAGAAGGCCGCTGGCGTGCAAAAGGGCTCGTCCAAGCCGCATACCGACAAGGTCGGCACGCTGACCCGCGCCCAGGCTGAAGAAATCGCCAAGGCCAAGGGTCCGGACCTGACCGCCGCCGATCTGGACGCCGCCGTCCGCACGATCGCTGGCAGCGCCCGCAGCATGGGCATCACGGTTGAGGGGATCTAATCATGGCAAAACTGTCCAAGCGCGCCGCCGCTATCGCTCAGAAGATCGACCGCACCAAGCTGTACCCGGTCGCTGAAGCCCTGACCCTGGTCAAGGAAACCGCTGTTGCCAAGTTCAATGAATCCATTGACGTGGCCGTGCAGCTCGGCATCGACCCGAAGAAGTCGGACCAGCTGGTCCGCGGTTCGGTCGTGCTGCCCGCCGGCACCGGCAAGTCGGTTCGCGTGGCCGTGTTCGCCCAGGGCGACAAGGCTGAAGCCGCCAAGGCCGCCGGCGCCGACATCGTCGGTCTGGACGACCTGGCCGACCAGATCAAGGCCGGTCAAATGGACTTCGACGTGGTCATCGCCTCGCCCGACACGATGCGTGTCGTCGGCGCCCTGGGTCAGATCCTGGGCCCGCGCGGCCTGATGCCGAACCCGAAGGTCGGCACCGTGACCCCGGACGTCGCCACCGCCGTCAAGAACGCCAAGGCTGGCCAGGTGCAGTACCGCACCGACAAGGCCGGCATCATCCACGCCACGATCGGCCGCGCGTCGTTCAACGTGGAACAGCTACAAACCAACCTGGCCGCTCTGGTCGACGCCCTGCAAAAGGCTCGTCCCGCAGCTGCCAAGGGCATTTACCTGCGCAAGCTGGCCGTTTCGTCCACGATGGGCGGCGGTGCGCGCGTGGAAATCGCCTCGCTGTCGGCCTAAGCCGACGGCTGTAACGTACTTTGGGCCGCATCCGGATCCTTCCGGATGCTGCTGTCAAAGACCGCTGGAGCAGAGTGGTGAACCGGAAAGCCCGCAAGGGCCCACCAACCCGCCACCCCGCTTAATCCCGGAGCTTGCAGAGTCTGGATCCAGCGTAGACGGCGTCCCCAGGAAGATTTCTTTATTCGAAGAACTCGACCAGGCGCCGCATTCGGTTGACGTGCAAGGCATCTGCCCCAAGCGTCTTTTGATGGAGTGTTCAAACCGTGAGTCTCAATCGTCAAGAGAAAGCGGTGGTGATCGAGGAAGTCTCGGCGGAAGTCGCCAAGGCCCAATCGATCGTTATCGCCGAGTACCGTGGTCTGGACGTCGCCTCTGTCACCGTACTGCGCAAAACTGCGCGTGAATCGGGCGTGTATCTGCGTGTTCTGAAGAACTCGCTGGCCCGTCGTGCTGTTGCCGGCACGGCTTTCGAGCCGTTGTCCGAGCAACTGACCGGTCCGCTGATCTATGGCATCAGCGCCGACCCGGTTACGGCGGCCAAGGTCCTCGCAGGTTTCGCGAAAAGCAACGACAAGCTGGTCATCAAGGCGGGCGCTCTGCCCAACAACTTGCTGAACCAAGAAGGCGTGAAGGCCCTGGCCACCATGCCCTCGCGCGAAGAGTTGCTGTCGAAGCTGCTGGGCACCATGCAAGCCCCCATCGCGCAATTCGTGCGTACGCTCAACGAAGTTCCGACCAAGTTCGCCCGTGGCCTCGCCGCCGTGCGCGACCAGAAGGCCGCGGCTTAATCGCCCGTCCTTTCCGGAATTCGCTGAACGACCGAGCGACACCCAAACCCTGGCATTACCCAATATCTGGAGTTCTGAAAAATGGCACTTAACAAAGCTGAAATCCTTGACGCCATCGCTGGCATGACCGTGCTCGAACTGTCCGAGCTGATCAAGGAAATGGAAGACAAGTTCGGCGTGTCGGCTGCTGCCGCCGCTGTGGCTGTGGCCGCCCCGGCCGCTGGTGGCGCCGCCGCCGCTGCTGAAGAGCAGACCGAGTTCACCGTTGTGCTGGCTGAAGCCGGCGCCAACAAGGTGAGCGTCATCAAGGCCGTGCGCGAGCTGACCGGCCTGGGTCTGAAGGAAGCCAAGGACCTGGTCGACGGCGCTCCGAAGCCCGTCAAGGAAGGCGTTGCCAAGGCTGACGCCGAAGCCGCCAAGAAGAAGCTGGAAGAAGCTGGCGCCAAGGTCGAAGTCAAGTAAGACCTTGCGTCATCTGCCCGGGGACAGCGTAGTCTGCAGTCCCCGGGCTTTTGCGTTTCCAGGAAACCCCTACTGGGGGCAGGCCCTTCGCAGTGGGGTTTCCTGGAGTCGTATCACCTGGGGCCGTGGTTGACGGCCCATGCAACCTCGAGTCGGAGTGCTCATGCCTTACTCGTACACCGAAAAAAAGCGCATCCGCAAAAGCTTCGCCAAGCGTGAAGACGTTCAAAACGTTCCTTTCCTGCTGGCGACTCAGCTTCAATCCTACCTAACTTTCCTGCAGGCGGATACCGCCCCGTCCGAACGCGTAGCCGACGGTTTGCAGGCGGCGTTTACGTCGATTTTCCCGATCGTTAGTCACAACGGTATGGCGCGCTTGGAGTTCGTGAGCTATGTGCTCGGCGAACCGGTGTTCGATGTCAAGGAATGTCAGCAACGTGGCCTGACCTATGCGTCGCCCCTGCGCGCCAAGGTGCGCCTGGTGCTGCTCGACCGCGAAGTCAGCAAGCCCACGGTCAAGGAAGTCAAGGAACAGGAAGTCTACATGGGCGAGATTCCGCTCATGACCGGCACCGGTTCCTTCGTCATCAACGGCACCGAGCGCGTCATCGTTTCGCAGCTGCACCGCTCGCCCGGCGTGTTCTTCGAACACGATCGCGGCAAGACCCACAGCTCCGGCAAGCTCCTGTTCTCGGCCCGCGTGATTCCTTACCGCGGTTCGTGGCTGGACTTCGAATTCGACCCGAAGGACGTGCTGTTCTTCCGTGTCGACCGCCGCCGCAAGATGCCCGTCACGATCCTGTGCAAGGCCATCGGCATGACGCCGGAAACCATCCTGGCCAACTTCTTCGACTTCGATAATTTCGAACTGAAGAGCGAAGGCGCGATGATGGAATTCGTGCCCGAGCGCTGGAAGGGCGAAATGGCCCGTTTCGACATCTCGGACCGCTCCGGCAAGGTCATCGTCGAAAAGGACAAGCGCATCAACACCAAGCACCTGCGCGACCTGGCTGCCGGCGGCATCCAGCGCATCTCGGTGCCTGAAGAGTTCCTGTACGGCCGCGTGCTGGCCAAGAACATCGTTGACGCCGATACCGGCGAAGTCATCGCCAACGCCAACGACGAGATCACGGAAAGCGTGCTGGCCGCCCTGCGCGCCGCCAACGTGCACGACATCCAGACGCTCTACACGAACGACCTGGACCGCGGTCCCTACATCTCGCAGACCCTGCGCACCGACGAAACCGCCGACCAGATGGCCGCGCGCGTGGCGATCTACCGCATGATGCGCCCCGGCGAGCCGCCCACCGAGGAAGCCGTCGAGGCCCTGTTCCAGCGCCTGTTCTACAGCGAAGAGACGTACGACCTGTCGCGCGTCGGTCGCATGAAGGTCAACAGCCGTCTGGGCCGTGGCGAGGACATCACCGGTCCGATGACGCTGACCAACGAAGACATCCTTGAAACCATCAAGGTGCTGGTCGAGCTGCGTAACGGCCGTGGCCAGATCGATGACATCGATCACCTGGGCAACCGCCGCGTGCGTTGCGTGGGCGAACTGGCCGAGAACCAGTTCCGCGCCGGCCTGGTGCGCGTCGAGCGCGCCGTCAAGGAACGTCTGGGCCAGGCCGAGACCGAAAACCTGATGCCGCACGACCTGATCAACTCCAAGCCGATCTCGGCCGCCATCAAGGAGTTCTTCGGTTCGAGCCAGCTGTCGCAGTTCATGGACCAGACCAACCCGCTGTCGGAAATCACGCACAAGCGTCGCGTTTCCGCACTGGGCCCGGGCGGTCTGACCCGCGAGCGCGCCGGCTTCGAAGTCCGCGACGTGCACCCGACCCACTACGGCCGCGTCTGCCCGATCGAAACGCCGGAAGGCCCGAACATCGGCCTGATCAACTCCATGGCGCTGTACGCTCGCCTGAACGAGTACGGCTTCCTGGAAACGCCTTACCGCAAGATCATCGACGGCAAGGTCAGCGACCAGATCGACTACCTGTCGGCCATCGAGGAAAGCCACTACGTCATCGCGCAGGCCAACGCCGCGCTGGACGAAGACGGCCGTTTCGTCGACGACCTGGTGGCCTGCCGCGAAGCGGGCGAAACCATGCTGACCGCGCCGGCCAACGTGCACTACATGGACGTGGCCCCGTCGCAGATCGTGTCGGTCGCCGCCTCGCTGATTCCGTTCCTGGAGCACGACGACGCGAACCGCGCGCTGATGGGCGCCAACATGCAACGTCAGGCCGTGCCTTGCCTGCGTCCGGAAAAGCCGGTCGTGGGTACGGGCATCGAGCGCACCGTGGCCGTTGACTCGGGCACCACCGTGCAGGCGCTGCGCGGCGGCCTGGTCGACCACGTCGACGCCGAACGCGTGGTTATCCGCGTGAACGACGATGAAAACGTGGCCGGCGAAGTCGGCGTGGACATCTACAACCTGATCAAGTACACGCGTTCCAACCAGAACACGAACATCAACCAGCGTCCCATCGTCAAGCGCGGCGATCGCGTCGCCAAGGGTGACGTGCTGGCCGACGGCGCGTCGACGGACCTGGGCGAACTCGCCCTGGGCCAGAACATGCTGATCGCGTTCATGCCCTGGAACGGCTACAACTTCGAAGACTCGATCCTGATCTCGGAAAAGGTCGTGGCCGATGACCGCTACACCTCGGTGCACATCGAGGAACTGACGGTCGTCGCCCGTGACACCAAGCTCGGACCGGAAGAAATCACGCGCGACATCAGCAACCTGGCCGAAACCCAGCTGAACCGCCTGGACGATTCGGGCATCTGCTACATCGGCGCCGAAGTCAGCGCCGACGACGTGCTGGTCGGCAAGGTCACGCCCAAGGGCGAGACCCAGCTGACGCCGGAAGAAAAGCTGCTGCGCGCCATCTTCGGTGAAAAGGCGTCCGACGTTAAGGACACCTCGCTGCGCGTGCCCTCGGGCATGACCGGCACCGTCATCGACGTGCAGGTGTTCACCCGCGAAGGCATCGTGCGCGACAAGCGCGCCCAGTCCATCATCGACGATGAACTGCGCCGCTACCGCCAGGACCTGAACGACCAGCTGCGCATCGTCGAGAACGACCAGTTCGACCGTATCGAGAAGCTGCTGGTCGGCAAGACCGTCAACGGCGGCCCGCGCAAGCTGGCCAAGGGCGCCTCGATCACCAAGGCCTACCTGGCTGATCTGGACCGCTGGCAGTGGTTCGACATCCGCCTGGCCGACGAGCCGCACGCCGTCGTGCTGGAGCAGGCCAAGGAATCGCTGGAGCAGAAGCGCCACCAGTTCGACCTGGCTTTCGAAGAAAAGCGCAAGAAGCTGACGCAAGGCGACGAGCTGCCCCCGGGCGTGCTCAAGATGATCAAGGTCTACCTGGCCGTGAAGCGCCGCCTGCAGCCTGGCGACAAGATGGCCGGCCGTCACGGCAACAAGGGCGTGGTCTCGCGCATCACCCCGGTCGAGGACATGCCGCACATGGCTGACGGCACCCCCGCCGACATCGTTCTGAACCCGCTGGGCGTGCCCTCGCGGATGAACGTGGGTCAGGTGCTGGAAGTGCACTTGGGCTGGGCTGCCAAGGGCGTGGGCCATCGCATCGCCGACATGCTGCGCGACGAGCGCACCGCGCAGGTCAAGAACGTCCGCGCCTACCTGGACAAGGTCTACAACACGACCGGTTCGGGCGCGCGCATCGACGAGCTGACCGACGACGAAGTCATGGAAATGGCGCAGAACCTCAAGAACGGCGTGCCGTTCGCGACGCCCGTGTTCGACGGCGCGACCGAAGAGGAAATCACGACGATGCTCGAGCTGGCCTATCCGGAAGACGTCGCCAAGCGCATGCAGCTGACTCCGTCGCGCACGCAGGCCTGGCTGTTCGACGGCCGCACCGGCGAGAAATTCGAGCGCCCGGTGACCGTCGGCTACATGCACTACCTGAAGCTGCACCACTTGGTCGACGACAAGATGCACGCGCGTTCCACGGGTCCGTACTCGCTGGTCACGCAGCAGCCTCTGGGCGGCAAGGCGCAGTTCGGCGGCCAGCGTTTCGGGGAAATGGAAGTGTGGGCGCTGGAAGCGTACGGCGCGTCCTACACCCTGCAGGAAATGCTGACGGTGAAGTCCGACGACATCACCGGCCGCACCAAGGTATACGAAAACATCGTCAAGGGCGATCACGTCATCGATGCCGGCATGCCGGAATCGTTCAACGTGCTGGTCAAGGAAATCCGCTCGTTGGCCCTGGACATGGATTTGGAGCGTAACTAATGAAAGCGCTACTCGACCTCTTTAAGCAAGTCTCGCAAGACGAGCAATTCGATGCCATCAAGATCGGCATCGCCTCGCCGGAGAAGATCCGTTCGTGGTCCTACGGCGAAGTCCGCAAGCCCGAGACGATCAACTACCGCACCTTCAAGCCCGAGCGCGACGGCCTGTTCTGCTCGAAGATCTTCGGCCCGATCAAGGACTACGAGTGCTTGTGCGGCAAGTACAAGCGCCTGAAGCACCGCGGCGTGATCTGCGAGAAGTGCGGCGTTGAAGTCACCGTCGCCAAGGTGCGCCGCGAGCGCATGGGCCACATCGAGCTGGCCAGCCCGGTCGCGCACATCTGGTTCCTGAAGAGCCTGCCCTCGCGTCTGGGCATGGTGCTCGACATGACCCTGCGCGACATCGAACGCGTGCTGTACTTCGAAGCCTGGTGCGTGATCGAACCCGGCATGACCCCGCTCAAGCGCGGTCAGATCATGTCCGACGACGACTTCCTCGCCAAGACCGAGGAATACGGTGACGACTTCCGCGCGCTGATGGGCGCCGAAGCCGTGCGCGAACTGCTGCGCACCATCGACATCGACCGCGAAGTGGAAACGCTGCGCGGCGAACTGAAGGCCACCAGCTCGGAAGCCAAGATCAAGAAGATCTCCAAGCGCCTGAAGGTGCTGGAAGGCTTCCAGAAGTCCGGCATCAAGGCCGAGTGGATGGTCATGGAAGTGCTGCCCGTGCTGCCGCCGGACCTGCGTCCGCTGGTGCCGCTGGACGGCGGCCGCTTCGCGACCTCCGACCTGAACGACCTGTACCGCCGCGTCATCAACCGCAACAACCGTCTGAAGCGCCTGCTGGAGCTGAAGGCCCCTGAAATCATCCTGCGCAACGAAAAGCGCATGCTGCAGGAAGCCGTCGACTCGCTGCTGGACAACGGCCGCCGTGGCAAGGCCATGACGGGCGCCAACAAGCGCCAGCTCAAGTCCCTGGCCGACATGATCAAGGGCAAGAGCGGTCGTTTCCGTCAGAACCTGCTGGGCAAGCGCGTCGACTACTCGGGCCGTTCGGTCATCGTGGTGGGTCCGCAGCTCAAGCTGCATCAGTGCGGCCTGCCCAAGCTGATGGCCCTGGAACTGTTCAAGCCGTTCATCTTCAATCGCCTGGAGATGATGGGCCTGGCCACGACCATCAAGGCCGCCAAGAAGCTGGTGGAAAGCCAGGAACCGGTGGTCTGGGACATCCTGGAAGAAGTCATCCGCGAACACCCGGTCATGCTGAACCGTGCGCCCACGCTGCACCGTTTGGGCATCCAGGCGTTCGAACCGGTCCTGATCGAAGGCAAGGCCATCCAGCTGCACCCGCTGGTTTGCGCGGCGTTCAACGCCGACTTCGACGGTGACCAGATGGCCGTGCACGTGCCGCTGTCGCTGGAAGCCCAGCTCGAAGCGCGCACGCTGATGCTGGCTTCGAACAACGTGCTGTTCCCCGCCAACGGCGAACCGTCGATCGTGCCGTCCCAGGACATCGTGCTGGGTCTGTACTACACGACCCGCGAGCGCATCAACGGCAAGGGCGAAGGCATCTTCTTCACCGACGTCGCTGAAGTGCAGCGCGCCTACGACAACGGCGAAGTGGAACTGCAGACGCGCATCACCGTGCGCCTGAAGGAACACGAGCGCGACGAAGCGGGCGAATGGCAGCCGGTGATCCGCCGTCACGAGACGACGGTCGGCCGCGCGCTGCTGTCCGAGATCCTGCCGAAGGGCCTGCCCTTCACGGTGCTGAACAAGGCGCTGAAGAAGAAGGAAATCTCGCGCCTGATCAACCAGTCGTTCCGCCGTTGCGGCCTGCGCGACACGGTGATCTTCGCCGACAAGCTGATGCAGTCGGGCTTCCGCCTGGCCACGCGCGGCGGCATCTCGATCGCCATGGGCGACATGCTGATCCCGTCGGCCAAGGAAAGCATCCTGGCCGAAGCCAGCCGCGAAGTGAAGGAAATCGACAAGCAGTACTCGTCGGGTCTGGTCACGTCCCAGGAACGCTACAACAACGTGGTGGACATCTGGGGCAAGGCCGGCGACAAGGTCGGCAAGGCGATGATGGAACAGCTGGCCACCGAGCCCGTGACCAACCGTCACGGCGAGGAAGTGCGCCAGGAATCGTTCAACTCGATCTACATGATGGCCGACTCGGGCGCCCGCGGTTCGGCCGCCCAGATCCGCCAGCTGGCCGGCATGCGCGGCCTGATGGCCAAGCCGGACGGCTCCATTATCGAGACGCCCATCACGGCGAACTTCCGTGAAGGCCTGAACGTGCTGCAGTACTTCATCTCGACCCACGGCGCGCGTAAGGGTCTGGCTGATACGGCACTGAAGACCGCGAACTCGGGCTACCTGACCCGTCGTCTGGTCGACGTGACGCAGGACCTGGTCATCACCGAAGACGATTGCGGCACCTCGCAAGGCTACGCCATGAAGGCGCTGGTCGAAGGCGGTGAAGTGATCGAGCCGCTGCGCGACCGCATCCTGGGCCGCGTTGCCGCCATCGACATCGTCAACCCGGACACGCAGGAAACGGCCATCGAAGCCGGCACCCTGCTGGACGAAGACATGGTCGACACCATCGACCGCCTGGGCGTGGACGAAGTCAAGGTCCGCACGCCGCTGACCTGCGAAACGCGTCACGGCCTGTGCGCGCACTGCTACGGTCGCGACCTCGGCCGCGGCTCGCCGGTCAACCAGGGCGAAGCGGTTGGCGTCATCGCCGCCCAGTCCATCGGTGAACCGGGCACGCAGCTGACGATGCGTACGTTCCACATCGGCGGCGCGGCATCGCGTTCGGCCCTGGCCAGCGCGGTGGAAACCAAGTCGGCCGGTACCGTTGGCTTTGCCAGCACGATGCGCTACGTCACCAACGCCAAGGGCGAACGCGTGGCGATCTCGCGCTCGGGCGAACTGGCGATCTTCGACGACAACGGCCGCGAACGCGAACGCCACAAGATCCCGTACGGCGCGACCGTGCTGGTGGGCGATGGTGAAGCCGTCAAGGCTGGCGCGCGCCTGGCGACCTGGGACCCGCTGACCCGTCCGATCGTGTCGGAATACGGCGGCGCGGTGCGCTTCGAGAACATCGAGGAAGGCGTTACCGTCGCCAAGCAGGTGGACGAAGTCACCGGCCTGTCGACGCTGGTCGTCATCACGCCCAAGACGCGCGGCGGCAAGATCGTCATGCGTCCGCAGATCAAGCTGGTCAACGAGAACGGCGACGACGTCAAGATCGCCGGCACCGATCACTCGGTGAACATCTCGTTCCCGGTGGGCGCGCTGATCACCGTGCGTGACACGCAGCAAGTGGCGGTTGGTGAAGTGCTGGCGCGTATTCCGCAGGAATCGCAGAAGACCCGCGACATTACCGGGGGTCTGCCGCGCGTGGCCGAGCTGTTCGAAGCCCGTTCGCCGAAGGACGCCGGCATGCTGGCCGACGTCACCGGTACGGTCTCGTTCGGCAAGGACACCAAGGGCAAGCAGCGCCTGGTCATCACCGACCTGGAAGGCGTCAGCCACGAGTTCCTGATTCCGAAGGAAAAGCAGGTGCTGGTGCACGACGGCCAGGTGGTGAACAAGGGCGAAATGATCGTGGACGGCCCGGCCGATCCCCACGACATCCTGCGCCTGCAGGGCATCGAGAAGCTGGCGACCTATATCGTCGACGAAGTGCAGGACGTGTACCGTCTGCAGGGCGTGAAGATCAACGACAAGCACATCGAAGTGATTGTTCGTCAGATGCTGCGTCGTGTGAACATCGTCGATGCGGGCGATACCGAGTTCATCCCGGGCGAGCAGGTCGAGCGCTCCGAGCTGCTGAACGAGAACGACCGCGTCGAGGCCGATGGCAAGCGTCCGGCTTCGTACGACAACGTGCTGCTGGGCATCACCAAGGCCTCGCTGTCGACCGACTCGTTCATCTCGGCCGCTTCGTTCCAGGAAACCACCCGGGTCCTGACCGAAGCCGCCATCATGGGCAAGCGCGACGACCTGCGCGGCTTGAAGGAAAACGTCATCGTCGGCCGTCTGATCCCGGCCGGTACCGGCCTGGCGTACCACCATGCCCGCAGGGACAAGGAAGCGCTGGAGGCCGCGGAACGCGAAGCCGCCCGCCAGCTGGCCAACCCGTTCGAGGATGCGCCGGTCACGGTGGGTTCCGATGCGGACGCCCCTGCCGCCGATCTGGGCGCCGAGGACGCCGCCGAATAAGCGGAGCCTTCGGACAACTCCCCGCGCGCAGTCCGGCGCGGGGAGGCCGGAAACAAGAAAGGCCGCCGATGCGAATCGGCGGCCTTTCTGCTTTTCTGCGCGGGCTCCGGCCTGGACGGGAGCCGCGGGGCGCGGACCCTAGCGGCCGGCCTGCTCCCGGGCGCGCTGGAAGGCCGGTCCCCAGGCCGGGTGGCCAGCTTCGTTGGGCGCCAGCTCGAATGAAGGATCCAGGGCCAGGATGCGGGCGAAGCTGTCCACGCACAGCTGGGTGTAGCGCGTGACGCAATAGCTGAACGCCTGGAGCTTGTAGGCCTCGACGCGCACCGCCCGGGTGGAGCCCGCCAGCTCGTCCGATTTCGCCACCTGGCGCACCACTTCGCCGTAATGGCCGGCGGCGTACTGGTCGCGCACTTGTTGCAATTGTTCCAGCGCCTGGGGCGTGGCGGGCGCTTCGGGCAGTGCGCGTTGCATGCCGGCGCAACCGGCAAGCACGGTGACGACGCCGGCCAGCGCGGCGAAGGAGCGGATTTTCATGGGCATGCGCAGAATTGGTGAGGATTGGCGATGGCGTTATCGTGCCACAGCCTGATGCGGTCGGACATTTTCGGCAATGTCCTTGTGTTGCAGATTCGATAATATTCGGGCTAATAACCGTCATTCCCGGGTACGCACGTCCCGAGCACCGCCTTGAACATGTCATCATCCGCCGGCCTGTTGACGCCGCGTGGCCCTTTTTCCGGCGCCGCGCCATTGGCGTTGCGTCCCCTGAGCGCCATCGCCGCGACCGCGGCGGGGGGCGTGCCGGAGGCGCGCATCAAGCGCCTGCTGTCCGATCTGTTGCCGTCGCTGATGTCCTTGCATGCGCAGGGCGAGATCTGTGGCGACATCTCGCTGGACACCGTCGGCATGGACGAGGGCGCCCGCGCCCACCTGCTGCCTGAACTGGTGGTGGCCCGCTCGCGCCGCAACTCCCTGCCGCTCGCGCCCGGATTCGCGCCGATCGAGCTGTATGCCGACACGGCCCAGTGGCCGCGTGGCCCCTGGACCGACGTGTACGGGCTGTGCGCGGTGATGCACTCCCTGGTCACCGGCCTGTGCCCGCCGCCGGCGCCGGAACGGCGGGCCGAAGACCCCTACGAGCCCTTGGCCCAGCTGGGCCTGTCCAAGTACAGCCAGGAGTTCCTGCGCGTCATCGACGAGGGTCTGTCCATGCAGCCGGCCGAGCGGCCGCAGTCGCTGGCGGATCTGGCGGGCAGGCTGGGCATGGTGGTCTACGCAGATGCCACGCCCGCGTCTCCGGGCACGGCCGGCGCCTCGCAACAGGCCTCGCTGCCGGTTGGCGGCGCGCATCTGCGCCAGCCGGCCGTGAAGCGCGGCAAGCCGGTATGGATCGGCCTGTTGCTGGCGCTGGTCATCGTGGGGGGCACCTTTGGCTGGTTCCAGTCCGGCCGCGCGCCCAATGCGCTGATCACCAGCTCCGAGCTGATGCCGCCGAACCCGCCCATGGTCCGACCGGAGGCGCCGGCGCAGCCGTCCGCGCCGCAAGCCGAGCCGCAGGTGGCGCGCGCCGAGCCGCCCGTGGCGCCGCCCGGGCTGCAGCTCGCGCAGCAGACGATGCCCGCGCTGGTCGCGGAGTTCAAGCCGCCGGTTGCCGCGGATGCCGCGCCTCCTTCAACAGAAGCCCTGATCGGCGCGGCCCGCTCCCTGGACAACAGCGCCTTCCAGGCCGAGCCGGCAGCGCCGGCGCAGCCGCAGGAGGAACCCAAGCCCCGGCCCATCGCGACACCCGTGACGGTGCGGCTGGACATCAGGCCCTGGGGCGAGGTCTGGATCAACGGCGTCGCGCGCGGCATCAGTCCGCCGGTGAAGGAGCTGCGCCTGATTCCCGGCAAATACCAGGTGGTGCTGCGCAATGCGGATCTGCCGCCATACCGCGGCACGCTGGAGATCAAGGCGGGCAAGCCCGCGGTGATCTCGCACGTCTTCGAATGACGCGGGGGCGCGCGGCTACTGGCCGTCGTGCTCCGGCGCCATCGGCAGTCGCAGGCTGAAGACCGAGCCCTGGCCCGGTTCGCTGCTGACTTGCGCCGTGCCGCCGTGGCGTTGCGCCACCGTGCGCACGAAGGCCAGGCCCAGGCCGGCGCCGCCCACGTCCTTGCGCGTATCGGCGGCCACGCGGGAAAACGGTTCGAACAGGCTGTCGAGGTCCTGCGCGGCGATGCCCCGGCCCTGGTCGCGCACGCTGACGCGCCAATAGCCGTCGTCTTCCGCGATGCCGCAATCGATGCGGGTGTCGGCCGGGCTGTACTTGATCGCGTTGTCGATCAGATTGCACAGCGCCCGCATCAGCAGCGTCTGGTCGCCCAGCGCATAGGCCACGGGCAGGTCGGGCTGTGTCGCCAGCGCGATGTTCTTCTTCTGGGCGGCGGCCCAGAACTCGTCCACGCCATCCTGCACCAGGCTTCCCAGGTCCAGCTCGACCGGACGGATGGCCATCGATTCGGCGCGGGTCAGGTGCACGAAATCGTCCACCAGGTTCAGCGTGCGGCGGGCCAGCATGGCGATGCGCCGCAGGGTATCGTCCCGGTTGTCGCTCGCGTCCGCTTCGTGATGCATGTCGATCAACGCCAGGATCGAGCTTTGCGGCGCGCGCATGTCGTGCGACACGAAACGCAGCGTTTCCTCGCGCTGGCGTTCGGCCTGACGGATGCTGGAAATGTCGGTGAGCGTGGCCACCGTGCCGGCAAAATGGCCTTCCGCCGTGTGGATGGGCGCGCACTTGAGGATCAGGTCGCGTCCCGCGCGATCGCGCACTTCCAGGTCGGCGCTCCAGGGCGAGGATTCGTGTTCCTGTCCGCTCAGTGCGTTGGCCAGGCGCTGGCGCGCGTCGTCATCGGAAATCGTGCGTTCGAGCAGGTGCGTGGCGGGATGACCGACGCGCGGCGGGCGCATGCCGAGCCGCTGGAAATACATGACCGCGGCCTGGTTGCGGAATTGCATGCGACCCTGTTCGTCGAACACCAGGGTTGCGTCCGGCATGCCGTCCAGGCCGTCCGCCAGGAAGCGCCGCAGGTTGCGCACGCGGGCCAGGGCGCGGCTCAGTTCGCCGACGCGATGCTCGAGCGAGGCGCTGTGGCCGAAGGACTGCGCGCGGGCTTCGTTCAGCACCGGCGGATACTCGCGCTGCAGACGGCGCAGTTCGTAGTCCATGTAGCGCAGCGCGGCTTCCTGGCTGCGCCAGCTCCACATCGGATAGCTGAGCGCGACGCCCAGCAGCGCCGCGCTGGGGGCGAACCACAGATAGGCCTGCGATAGCAGCAGCAGCGATGCCGCCAGCACGGCGACCAGCAGCGCGAGGCACACCAGCAGGGCGCGCTTGGGCGAAAGTCGCCACAAGGCCAGGCAGGCCAGCAGCGCCGGCAGCGCGGAGAACAGCGCGTTCAACCAGGGCGGTGGCGTCTGATAGGCGATATCGTCGCGCGCGGCCTGCAGCACATTGGCCACGATTTCAACGCCCGACATGCCGCTCGTGTCATGGGACACCGGCGTCGGGTAGGTGTCGCTCAGGCCGGTGGCCCAGGCGCCGACCAGCACATACTTGCCGCGTAGCGCGTCCGCCGGCAGGTCGCCGCGCAGCACCGACAGATAGGACACGGTGCGGGTGTGGGCCGGCGGGCCGGCATAGGGGATGAGGATGCTGCCGTCCGGTTGCGCGCGCTTGAGCAGGCGGCCGGCAACGTCGGATTCGCCGCCGATGCGCAGCAGGGTCAGGGCCAGATGGCGCCACCAGTCGCCGTCGAACTGCACGCGCAGCACGCTTTCGCGCACCACGCCGTCGGCGTCGATGCGGGCGTTGATGAAGCCCAGCCCCGCCGCGGCCTGGGCCAGCGCCGGGATGGGCATGCTCATGCTGCCCGGGTGGTCGAGTCGGTCCAGCACCACGGGCAACACCGCGCGGCCGTTGCGGCGCAGGCTGTCGGCGAGAATCGCGTCGTCGTTCGGATTGATCGTATCGGGTTCCGCGAAGATCACGTCCAGGCCCACCGCCCGCGCGCCTTGCAGGCGGTCGAGCAGGGCGGCATGGATGGCGCGGCGCCAGGGCCAGCGGCCCAGCGCGTCGATGGTGGCGTCATCGATCGCGACGATCAGGATGTCCGGCGATGTCGGGCGCGGCGTCATGACGACCGCGCGGTCATACAGGATCTGGTCGACGCGGCCCAGCCCGTTCAGCGCGCCCAGCAGGGCTGCCAGCGCGATCAGCGCCGCCGCCAGCCACAGCCCTGAGCGCGAGCTGCGGTCCTGCGGGTGGGCGGCGTCGGCCATGGCGCGGGCAAACTCAGTAATCGGTCAGCGTCACGAAGCCACCCGTGCCGGTGGCCACGCCCAGGCCGAATGCGGTGGACAGCTGGCTCATGCCTTCGAAGGTGGCGACGGCGTCCTGTCCGTGCAGGCCCAGGTCGTCGACCGCGCGCACCGAAACGTAGTAGGTGCCCGCGCCGGGGGCGCGGAAGCGGATGTCGTTGCTGGCGAAGAGCGCGGAAGACACGGGCTGCGCGCCATCGGCGTCGCGCGATACGCGCACCAGATAGCTCTTGGCGCCGGGCACGGGCTCGAACGCGCTGGTCCATTGGCCGCCGGCGCGCGTCGGCGCGGCCAGCTGCGGAGCCGGCAGCAGCTGGCGCAAACCGGCGACCGTGCCGTCCGCGCCGACCGCCGCGCCGAAACCGCGGGCCACGGCGACGGGCTTGGCCGGCGTGGCGCCGGGTGCGTGCGGTTGCAGGCGCACGCTACCCTCCAGCACTTCGCTATGCACGCCGCCGCTGCCGCTCTGCACACGGAAGCGCGTGCCGCGCACGCCCGTGACGGCGACGGGCGTGCGGATCTCGAAGCGACCCACGCCCTGGCCCTCCGGGGCCACCGAGGATTCCACGCTGCCGCGCTGCACGCGCACCACCGAGTCGGTCAGGCCGGTGCCTTCGAATTGCCGCATGCGCGAGAGTTCCACCGAGCCGTCCGCGGGCAGCGTGAGCTTGGAGCCGTCGGCCAGTTCCAGCGTCACGAAGCCATTGGGCGCGGTGACGACGGTGCTGCCTTCGGCCAGGCTGGCGCCCGCCGCAAGCGTCTTGCCGGCGGCGGAGGCCTGGCCGCTGACGTGTACGACGCGCGCTTCTGCGGGCCGGACCGGAATCATGGACAGCGGGATGTGCAATTCCAGGCCGATCGGTAGCTGTTCGGGCGCGACGATCTTGTTCAGCGACTGCAGCGGATTCCAGTTGGCGGAATTGCGCGTGTACGTGTTGGCGATGTTGATCAGCGTATCGCCGGCGCGCACGCGGTAGATGAAGTCCTCGCCCAGCGAACCCGCGGGCTGGCCATGCGCGACGGCGCCGAGCAACAGGCTGGAAAACAGGACAAGCGAAGCAAGGGCGCGGTGGCGGCGCATGGCGGGCGATTCTCCGGATGTAGCATGGGCTGGGGCGCTCACGGCGCGGGCTGGCCGTCGTCCTGGGCGCTGGTCAGCTCCAGGCGGTAACCCAGCGCATAGGACGAGGTCAGGCGCACGCCGTGTTCCGGCCGCAGCTGCAGCTTTTGCCGGATGTTCGACAGATGCGTGTCCAGCGTGCGCGAGGTGGCCGGAATTTCCCTGTTCCACACGCATTCGGCCAGCACATCGCGCGACATGAGCCGGCCCAGATTGCGAAAGAACAGCAGCGCGAGCTCGAATTCCTTGGGCGCCAGCGTGACGGCCTTGCCGTTCAGCGCGATGGCGCGGGCGGAGGGCTCGACGCGGTAGTTCGCCACGTCGAACGATTCGTCCGCGGGTTCGGCGATCTGGCTGCGGCGCAGCAGGGCGGCCACCCTGGCCAGCAATTCCAGGGGGCGCAATGGCTTGACGATGTAATCATCGGCGCCGGCGCGCAGCCCTTCGACCAGGTCGTCCTCGCTGGATCGGTTGGTCAGGAAAATGACCGGGATGCGCGGGCCGATGTTGGCGCGCAGCCAGCGCACCACGTCGTCGCCGTCGATATCGGGCAGGTGCCAGTCCAGCAGAACCAGATCGAAGCTCTCGTTGCGCATGGCCGAGAGCAGGTCGCGGCTCTGCTGATAGCTGCTGCACGTATATCCAGCAGCCGTCAGAACCTGCTGGATACGGCGTGCTTGGTCCAGGTCGTCTTCCAGCGACGCGATTTTCATAGGCGGCGTTATGTCTCGCGGAGGTGGGCTGCGCGCGAACGCGTAGCGGCTTCCCGTTGCGGAGTGGGGAAATTTGTGTAAACGAATGATAACTCGGGCGGCGTATCCCTGACGAAGTCAGGCCAACAACCGTCAAACTTTGCAAACTTGACGAATCTTGACTGGAGTTGTTGCGCAACAAGCCGCCACACTGTCTCAACTGCGTCGCCCGCCGCCAGGCGTGACAAGCCGGCGGCGATGCGGGATTTGGGGTTGGGGTGGGATGGAAAATGAATCAACTGCGCATACTTATGATGTCGCCGGACGAGCAGGCTCGCACTGCCGCCGTCTCGGCGCTGCTGCAGGCTGGCATTTCGGCCCGCGGCTGTTCGACTTCTCTCGAACTGTTCGGCTTGTTGAATAGCGGCGTCCACGACGCCGTCGTGCTCGATGTGGATGCCCTGGGCGAAATTGGCTACGCCCTGATCGCCCGGCTGCATGGCTCTTCGGCGCTGGGCATCATCGTGACCGGCAAGGCGCTTTCGCTGGATGACCGCTTGCGTTGCCTGCAAAGCGGCGCCGACGCCTGCCTGCCTGGCGCGCAGGATCCGCGCGAACTGGCCTGCATGCTGCTGGCGCTGGCGCGTCGCCTGCCCGTGGGGCAGCCGGCCACCGGCGCGGATGGCGTCGCCAGCGGGCAGTGGGAGCTGCGCGACCAGGGCTGGACGCTGGTCGCGCCGTCGGGCACCGCCATCTCGCTGTCGGCCAACGAACGCCTGATCGTCCGCTCGCTGCTGGAAGTGGCGGGGCGGGCGGTCGGCCGCAATGAGCTGGGCGACGAGCTGCGCGTCGAGGGCGGCGGCGCCCGCTCCAGCGGCTCGCGCAGCATCGACGTGATCGTCAGCCGCCTGCGGCGCAAGGCCGAGCTGGCCGGCGTGATGCTGCCCATCCGTACCGTGTACGGCAGCGGCTACCTGTTCGCCGACCAATAGGGTCCTTCGGCGGCGCGCGCCGCGCTCCTTGAGCCCGCCACGGGCGCGCTTCTTGCGCGTAATGCGACCCCATTTCCGATCAGCTACGCCGAATCGGCAGTCTTCTGCCGCCAACACGCCGCTGCGCTGCGCATATAAAGTTCTTTGACAGTGCAGTGCTTTCCAAGTTATGCTAAAGGGCTTACTGCTTTATTTGCGCGCAGAGCCCGTATGTTCTCGGGCGCGGAAAAAGGGTGGAAAGGACAGGCGTGGCTTGCTTCTTGCAGGTCACCGCAGGGTCAGGAGGTGCGTCACGAGCCGTCCCGCCCCGCAGCCAGGTGTGTGTACAGGCATGCGATGCATGCCCATGTGATACATGCCGTGGCCGCCTCGCTTTCCGCCGTTTCCGGTACTGCGCGTTCCATGGTTTGCTGGCAGGCCCGCTCTTTTACGTATCTGACGTTAGAGGCGGTCTTGCGCGAGCCGCCTTCTCCGAGAGCATATCGCTCGAAGAGACGAGTACGTAAGTACTTACCAGTGGTACGTAAAAGGGATTTCAAAGGTCATGCCTACCATCAGCCAACTCGTGCGCAAGCCGCGCGAAGTCAGCATCATCAAGAGCAAGAGCCCCGCGCTCGAAAACTGCCCGCAACGCCGCGGCGTGTGCACCCGCGTGTACACCACCACCCCCAAGAAGCCGAACTCCGCTCTGCGTAAGGTCGCCAAGGTGCGTCTGACCAACGGTTACGAAGTCATTTCGTACATCGGCGGTGAAGGCCACAACCTGCAAGAGCACTCGGTCGTTCTGGTGCGTGGCGGTCGTGTGAAGGACTTGCCCGGTGTGCGTTATCACATCGTGCGCGGTTCCCTCGACCTGCAAGGCGTCAAGGACCGTAAGCAAGCCCGCTCGAAGTACGGCGCCAAGCGTCCGAAGAAGGCTTAATCGCTGTATCGCAGTACCCCGGCCGCGGATGTTCCGCAGACCGGAAAGTGTGCAGCTGCGCCAGTGGAAGCTGGAATAGTGTGCAGCACGTAAGGGGCCGTCACTGTAATGGGCGGCCATGGCCGTGTAATGAAACACGGTTCAACTGAACAGACACAAGGAAGCAACAATGCCCCGTCGTCGCGAAGTACCCAAGCGCGAGATTCTGCCCGATCCCAAGTTCGGCAGCGTCGAGCTCGCCAAGTTCATGAACGTCGTCATGCTGGACGGCAAGAAGGCCGTCGCCGAGCGCATCGTTTACGGTGCCCTCGCGCAAGTCGCCACCAAGACCGGCAAGGAGCCGATCGAGGTGTTCAGCACGGCGATCAACAACATCAAGCCGATCGTCGAAGTGAAGAGCCGCCGCGTTGGCGGTGCCAACTACCAAGTGCCGGTTGAAGTGCGCCCCGTGCGCCGCCTGGCCCTGGCTATGCGTTGGCTCCGTGAAGCCGCCAAGAAGCGTGGCGAGAAGTCGATGGATCTGCGTCTGGCTGGCGAACTGATCGATGCGTCCGAAGGTCGTGGCGCTGCGATGAAGAAGCGCGAAGACACGCACAAGATGGCCGAAGCCAACAAGGCTTTCAGCCATTTCCGCTGGTAATTTAAGGACTACCCACCATGGCCCGCAAAACCCCGATCGAGCGCTATCGCAACATTGGCATCTCTGCGCACATCGATGCAGGGAAAACCACCACGACCGAACGCATCCTGTTCTACACCGGCGTCAATCACAAGATTGGCGAAGTGCATGATGGCGCAGCCACCATGGACTGGATGGAGCAAGAGCAAGAGCGTGGCATCACCATTACGTCGGCTGCTACGACGGCGTTTTGGCGTGGCATGGCCAAGAACTACCCCGAACACCGCATCAACATCATCGACACCCCGGGACACGTGGACTTCACCATCGAGGTGGAACGTTCCATGCGCGTCCTGGACGGTGCCTGCATGGTCTATTGCGCGGTGGGCGGTGTTCAGCCTCAGTCCGAAACCGTGTGGCGTCAAGCCAACAAGTACGGCGTGCCGCGTCTGGCCTTCGTCAACAAGATGGACCGTACCGGCGCCAACTTCTTCAAGGTCTATGACCAGCTGAAGACGCGTCTGCGTGCGAACCCCGTGCCCGTCGTGATCCCGATCGGCGCCGAAGACTCGTTCAAGGGCGTCATCGATCTGGTCAAGATGAAAGCCATCATCTGGGACGAAGCCAGCCAAGGCATCAAGTTCGACTACGAAGACATTCCGGCCGAGCTGCAAGGCGCTGCCGAAGAATGGCGCGAGAAGCTGGTCGAGGCTGCCGCCGAGTCGTCCGAGGAACTGATGAACAAGTACCTCGAGACCGGTTCGCTGGACGAAGACGAAATCAACAAGGCCATCCGCCAGCGCACCATCGCCGGCGAGATCCAGCCGATGCTGTGCGGCACCGCCTTCAAGAACAAGGGCGTGCAGCGCATGCTCGACGCCGTCATCGACTACCTGCCGTCGCCCGTGGACATTCCCCCGGTTGATGGTCAGGACGACGATGGCAATCCGGTTCAGCGCACCGCCGACGACGACGAAAAGTTCTCGGCGCTGGCGTTCAAGCTGATGAGCGATCCGTTCGTGGGTCAGCTGACCTTCGTGCGCGTTTACTCGGGCGTCCTGAAGTCGGGCGACACGGTCTACAACCCCATCAAGGGCAAGAAGGAACGTATCGGCCGCATCCTGCAGATGCACGCGAACAACCGCGAGGAAATCAAGGAAGTTCTGGCCGGCGACATCGCCGCCGTGGTGGGTCTGAAGGACGTGACGACCGGCGAAACGCTGTGCGACATCGACTCCCACATCCTGCTCGAGCGCATGGTGTTCCCGGAGCCCGTGATTTCGCAGGCCGTCGAACCCAAGTCGAAGGCTGACCAGGAAAAGATGGGCCTGGCGCTGTCGCGCCTGGCTCAGGAAGATCCGTCGTTCCGCGTGCGTAGCGACGAAGAATCCGGCCAGACCATCATTTCCGGCATGGGCGAGCTGCACCTGGAAATTCTGGTCGATCGCATGAAGCGCGAATTCGGCGTGGAAGCCAACGTCGGCAAGCCGCAGGTGGCCTACCGCGAAACGATCCGCAAGACCTGCGACGAAGTCGAAGGCAAGTTCGTCAAGCAGTCGGGCGGTCGCGGCCAGTACGGTCACGTGGTCCTGAAGGTCGAACCGCTGCCCCCGGGCGGCGGCTACGAGTTCGTGGACGCCATCAAGGGCGGCGTGGTGCCGCGCGAGTTCATCCCCGCGGTGGACAAGGGCATCCAGGAAACCCTGCCGTCGGGCATCCTGGCCGGTTACCCGGTCGTGGACGTCAAGGTCACGCTGTTCTTCGGTTCGTACCACGACGTGGACTCGAACGAAAACGCGTTCAAGATGGCCGGCTCGATGGGCTTCAAGGAAGGCATGCGCAAGGCCAGCCCCGTGCTGCTCGAGCCCATGATGGCCGTTGAAGTCGAAACGCCTGAAGACTACGCCGGTACCGTGATGGGCGATCTGTCCTCGCGTCGCGGCATGGTTCAGGGCATGGACGACATGGTTGGCGGCGGCAAGGTCATCAAGGCCGAAGTTCCGCTGGCCGAGATGTTCGGTTACGCCACGAACCTGCGTTCGCTGACGCAAGGTCGTGCCACGTACACGATGGAATTCAAGCATTACTCCGAGGCCCCCAAGAACGTCGCTGACGAAGTCATCGCCGCTCGGGCCAAGTAAATAACCCTCGCCGCGTCCGCCCAAAAGGCGGCGCGGCAAATATCGAAATTTCCTTGAAAGTCAAAGGATAGAGATCATGGCAAAAGGCAAGTTTGAACGTACCAAGCCGCACGTGAACGTCGGCACCATCGGCCACGTTGACCACGGCAAGACCACCCTGACCGCGGCCATCACGACCGTTCTGTCGACCAAGTTCGGCGGCGAAGCCAAGGGCTACGACCAGATCGATGCGGCTCCTGAAGAAAAGGCACGCGGCATCACCATCAACACCGCGCACGTCGAGTACGAAACGGAATCGCGTCACTACGCGCACGTTGACTGCCCGGGCCACGCCGACTACGTCAAGAACATGATCACGGGCGCCGCCCAGATGGACGGCGCGATCCTGGTCGTGTCGGCCGCTGACGGCCCGATGCCGCAGACCCGCGAGCACATCCTGCTGTCGCGCCAGGTCGGCGTGCCGTACATCATCGTCTTCCTGAACAAGGCTGACATGGTTGACGACGCCG
>NZ_JAGTJY010000092.1:0-23466 GCF_018195695.1 Achromobacter sp. Marseille-Q0513
GTAGCGCGGTGGTCGTGATGGAAGGCACGCTGGCGGCGCCTGCCGCGTCTTGAGCCGCGTCTCGAGCGCGGCGCAGATGCCATCCACGAACGGGCGACGCGGCAAGCCGACTGCCTTGCCAGGCTTGCGTATCGCAGCTAAGCTGGCGCACATGAATCCGATCACCACCGCCCGGCCGGGCCGATTCCCGACGAACCGCTCGACGCATGCGTTGAGTGGCCGTCACGTCCGGGCGCCGTCCAGGCGCCGCATTGAAGAAGGCCACGATATGTCCCGTGGCCTTTTTGTTTTTCGCGCAGTATCCCCGCCCGCAGGCGTATCGTCCGGCCTTCGTTTTTCCCTTTTCGAGGAACGAAGCATGTCGCATCACGATCTGAACATCCGCGCTTTCCATCCGGCCGACGAGGCCGCCGTCATCCAGCTGTGGCACGACTGCGGCCTGACGCGGCCCTGGAACGATCCGAAGAAGGACGTGGCCCGCAAGCTGACGGTGCAGCCCGGGCTGTTTCTCGTGGGCGAGGCCGGCGGACGCATCGTGGCCGCGGCGATGGCCGGCTATGACGGGCATCGCGGCTGGATCAACTACCTGGCGGTGGCGCCGGACTGCCGCCGGCGCGGCCATGCCTCGGCGCTGATGCGCGCGGCCGAGCGCAAGCTGCTGGAACTGGGCTGCCCCAAGATCAATCTGCTGATCCGCGCGGAAAACGCGGCCGTGCGCGATTTCTACCAGAGCCTGGGCTTTGGCATGGACGACGTGCTGAGCATGGGCAAGCGCCTGATTCCGGACCTGTGAGGCCGGAGCGGGCGCGGGAAGGCTGGCCGCCTTCCCGCGCTTGCCGCATCCGTGTCGTGCGCGCTGGCCCTGCCCGCGCTCAGATCTGCACGGTCAGGTACACCGCCTCGCGTCCGACCACGGGCATGCGGGTCGGCATGAAGATGGTGCAGTCGTCGCAAGGCGAGCGGATCTCTTCGCCGGCGTTGATGGCGATGAGTTCACCCTCCTGGAAGACCTCGAAGCCCAGCACCGGGCGCGTGAAGCGGAAGTCGGTGGACTTCACCATGTGCACTTCCAGCAGCATGTAGCGCCGAGCGGGCGGCGCCGTCTCGGCCGAGGCCGGCGTGTCGATCAGGCCCAGGTGGCCCAGGAAGCGCAGCGTCACGTCGGTGGCCAGGTCGGCCGCCGAGCGCGCGAAGTGCTGGCCGCATTCCACCACCACGGCGCCGCCGCTGTCGGACTGCGGATCGCCGTGGCGGCCGTGGCCCATGACGCCGGTGCCGGGAAAACGTTCGGCCGGCATCACCAGCTGCACTTCGGGCGCGCCGACGGCGGTGGCCAGCGCGGCGTTGCGCGGCAGGTCGTAGTAGACCCAGAACGGCTGCACCGGCGCGCGCGTCGAATGGATGTCGAGGATGTAGTCGGCGGCATCCAGCACCGGGCGCAGCTCGCGCGCGCGGCGCAGTTCGGGGCTTTGCTCGTTGCC
This sequence comes from Achromobacter sp. Marseille-Q0513, assembly GCF_018195695.1. NCBI lineage: Bacteria > Pseudomonadati > Pseudomonadota > Betaproteobacteria > Burkholderiales > Alcaligenaceae > Achromobacter > Achromobacter sp. Marseille-Q0513. The sequence continues at coordinate 1,482 of NZ_JAGTJY010000092.1, forward strand.
GTCGAGCAGTTCGGGCGTCCAGATGCGGTTCAGGTTGTGCACCAGCTGGCGGTTCTCGTACGGGCGCTCCAGGTCGAAGGCCTCATAGGCTTCGATATTGGCGAAGCTCACCGTGAGCGTGCCGATCTTGGGGCGCACGGCCGTGTCCAGCAGGTGCGTGGCGGCCACCATGCCACAGATCTCGTTGCCGTGCGTGAGCGCGTTGATCAGCACGTGCGGGCCGGGGCGGCCAGATTCGAAGCGGTGGACATAGTCGACGCCGGTGTTGCCGGCGCGATAGGCGGAGAGGTCGCGCGGCAGCACTTCCAGCGGCGCGGTGTCGGGGGCGAAGTCGGGATGGTCCATGGCGGTCAGTGTCATTCAGGCCGGATGCCGGCGCGTTCGATCAGGTCTTTATACATGACCAGGCGCTCGGACATCATGGCGGTGAACTGTTCGGGCGTCTGGTCGGCGGGCGGCAGCGAGCCGTTCTTTTCCAAAGTCAGCTTCAGCTCGTCCTCCTGCGCGACGGCGCGCACGGCGCGCAGCAGCGTCTGGATCACGTCGGGCGGCGTGCCGGCGGGCGCGGCCAGGCCGATCCACGAGGTCGTATTCAGCGTGGGATGGCCCAGTTCGGCGAAGGTCGGCACGTCGGGCAGGTAGGCCGGGCGCTCCGGCGCCGCGATGGCCAGCGCCCGCAGCTTGCCGGATTGCACATACGGCAGGAAGGGCGCCAGGTTGTCCAGCAGGAACTGCACCTGGTTCGACAGCAGTCCGCTGATCAGCGGGCCGCCGCCGCGATAGGGCACGTGCACGGCCTTGACGTCCAGCGTGTTCTTGAACAGCTCGGCGTTCAGCTGGCCCATGCTGCCCACGCCACCGGTGCCGTAGTGCAGCTGGTCGGGGTTGGCCTTCAGGTGGGCGACGAATTCCGCCAGCGTGCGGGCCGGCACGTCCGGATGCACGATGAGCGCGTTCAGCGAGCGCGACAGCTGGGATATCGAGCTGAAGTCCTTGATCGGGTCGTAGCCCAGGTTGCCGTGCATCAGCGGATTGGCCAGGTGCGAGCTTTGCGACGAAGCCACCAGCGTATAGCCGTCCGCCTTGGCGCGGGCCACGCGCTGGCTGCCGATGGAGCCGCCGGCGCCGTCGCGGTTCTCGATGATCACGCTCACGCCCAGCACCTTCGCCAGCCGTTCGGCATAGATGCGGCCGATCAGGTCGACGGAGCCGCCGGCGGGGAAGGGCACCACCAGCGTGATGGGCCGGGAGGGATAGGCATCGGCGCGGGCGGCCAGGGGAGCGAGTGGCAACAGGGCGGCGCCCAGGCCGGCTTGCAGCAGGCTGCGGCGCCGGACGCGGATGGCTGCGGGTGGGTGAGTCATGACGGAGTTAAAAAGGGGGAAGTGCAATAATAATTGCAGAATTGATAGCTAAATGCAATTAGAATTGCTAAGTGTGAGGTATCACCTAGGCACCTGTTCTAGACATGCCAGCGTATCGAAAACCAGTCCAGGACGGACTGGCGTGAGGTGAGGTTGGTTGAATGGTGCTGGTTTATTCGCAGCTGAGGCACCAGTGCCATGACGGAAGGCTTTTGAGACAACCTCGATTCCCCACGAGCAGAAGAGTAGTACTCAGCGAAATTCCATAAACCGGGCCTGACGCGAGCCAAAAATGGTAAGGCTGAAGAGCTTGCTCGGTGGGCGTTCATGCTTTCGTATGAACGCCCACATCTATCTGTACCCGGCGTGAAAGTCCGGCGTTCCTATGTTGAATTCGAATTCAATCTAATAGGGAGGCGTGCCGAGTGATTTATGGTTGATTTCGCCGGAATACTTGGCAAAACTGTTCGTTGACGCATACCCAGGCCTCAATGTCATCTGGGCCTTCGTACGACCATTTCCTCCCGTCGTGCTTGTACAAACCGTTCCAGAAAAAGCGGGCCGCGCCCGGGTCGCTGCCACTACCACTACCCTGTCCTCCAATTGGATCTACAGTGCTGCCAACACTTGGGATCGATGCTGTTCCTTGGCTTGATGGGCTAGAGATTTGCATTTGCCGATTGCCATCGACAAGGCTAATTGTGCCGTCCACCCATTGTTTTATGTACGCACCAAAGTAGGGGGTGGCTTCGTTAAATCCGCTATAGATGTTCTGGTAGGCATCTCTGTAATGAGTAAAGCTGCTATGGTCTCCGGCTGCTTTGGTATATCTCACGCTGTTGATCTGATATACCAATCCCACGGTGTTGCCGGAGAAGGCTGTGCCGGTCATGGAGTTTCCGAAGGCATCGGAATACGACATTCCGTTTATTCCATAGCCTGCCAATATAATCCTAAGTGTTGGGATGATTTGATTTATCTTGTTTTTCAGGATGTCAAAGCCAACTCTGGGAATATCTATCATCATGATTTTCTGGAAAAAAGTGAAAACCATAAAAGTGGCATAAGTTGCTTCCACTGGTGGAAGTGCTGGAAAATTGAGTTGGGATAGCCTGTTGAGCAGTTCGATATCTGCTTGTGCTATCAGATATGCCTCGTTTGGATCCCCTGCGGCACGCAAATAGGCAATATCGTGATCTTTGCTTATTTGATCGACTAGGCTTGGGGTGCCGTTCGGGTGGATATATACCGGGCTTGCCTGCAATTCGGCTTCGGTTTTTTGGCTGTCTCGCTCGCCTGCGCTCCAGCCCGGACCGCTCCAGTTTCCATATGTCGGAAGCCAGCTTTGGGGGTCAAAAATAGTAAAGCCATCGTAGCTGACTTGGCGTTGCATCGTGATAGTCATGAGTCCATTTCCTCAGGAGAAGATCAAGCGCATGCGCTTGTACAGCTCATTGAGGGACCGCGAGATGATATGCGCTGAGAAAATAGTCGCGCATCGATCTTGGCTTCAAGGCTGGCAATAATGCTAGAAGCAAGGGGTGGCATGATCTATCGCTCGAATTAATCTGGGCTTCAAAACCCTCTTGGGTGTGCCTCAAGCGGTCTTGTTGGGTCAAGATCTATCGGTTCAGCACGGGGAGTACTTCTGCTGCGTTCCAGTTTGGTATTGAAATCCAGCTCCAAATTCCCGTATGAATATCGAGTTTTGCAAAGCCACCCGATCGGCTGTTGGGATATGTTTGAGTATCTCTATAGATGGCGGCAACGTAGTTCCCATTCGGATCTACCACCATCTCCAATGGTGTGAATGCAGTACGGGTTCTCCATATCGTGTAGAAGCCATCTGGTGTGATACGTACCACTCCGAGCGATCTGTCATTCTTCATGTTTCCCCAGATGAATGTGTTTCCCTTCTTGTCTGCAGAGGGCAGGTTTGAGTCGTAGATGTTCTGATAAACGACCGGCTCTAGTATGGATTCTTGGTTGCGGATTGTTCTGAATACTTCACTGCCGCCATATTTTTCCCTGTAGGCCATGTTTGATTCAAAACGGGCGTCGGGTCCGTAGGATGGAAATATTATTTCGCTATTATTGATGTATTGAATTCTTCCGCCGGTGATAAATGCTTGATTTTTTTTATAGAAGAGTTTCTCGGATTTTGATGAAATTCCATATTCCCAAATGTCCAATTTCATGAGAATTAATTGATTGTTTTTTGGAAGAATTTTCTCGCTTTTCCAAAATGCAATATGCGAACCGTCTGGAGATATGGCTGGAGCTAGGTTGACGCCAGGAGTAACAGGTATGACTTCGAGATCGGTTCCGTCATCTTGCATTGTTAGTATTTGGGATTTTGTGAGAGAAAGCTGGCGTTGGATTTCTGTGCCGTCATGAACGGGGATGCGGTTTAGAACGATTTTTCCTCCTTCGGCGGAGTAGTGCGCATACGGATATGAATATTCTTGAGGTAGTGCGTAGCGGAATAGTGTTCTTGATTCCAAGTTGAATCTCATGATGTCGCAGTGACCATTTTTATGCTCGGGGCATTCAACAAAAATCCAGTCTTTCCCGTTTTGATGCACACTCAGTGATCGTATTGTTCGATTTTCGTTCTTCGGCAAGAAGGGCGCCTCGATTGCTACTGTGAGTCCGGAGGCGGATGCAGCGTTTGCAGGAAGAACGGTGGCGACCGTTGCAAAGAATAAGAGGGAGGTTCCCAGTCTGCTCAGGCGGTGAGGAGATAGGGAGAAATTGACTATGAAACAGTCCGTTGCTCTCTTCATTTTTCTTGCAGTTTCCTTGAGCGAGAGCGTGATGCCTTTTTGTAGGTATCTCGCTTTGGATTATCTAGGCGAGCATTTGCTCGAAACTGGTTCTACCTGTTTATCTGCTTGGGCCAGGTTAGCGATTTTTTTCTGCATTGATAATAGGAATCATCCTATTTTTGATGGGCGCTCATCGGTCTTGTAGCGATATTTCAAATCGAGATGTGTTCATTTCTTCGCGAATTCGGGGTTCTAGGCGACCTCGTGCACGCATATTGGCTGGAGTGTCCACAACGTCGTTGGAATCGCATTCCACCGGTTCACTTTGAGGCTTTGCCATCGATGGTTCCGTCGTTTCTAAAAGACGATGAGTTCTGGAGAGCGGCCGTAGTGTGATGCTCGGTGGTTTCCAAAGCCAGGGTTGTGCTGACGTTTGTATTAGACAGACTCCGATCTTGCGGATCGCCAACATGGGAGCTGGGTGCGGCATTCGGGTACGAGGCCTGTGTGGTACTCACCGCACTTTGCTTGCAAGTCTGAACGTCCTTGTAGAATCGGCCCTCACCATGAACCTGAACCAACGCATCGCGGGCTATGGCCGCAAACTCTCCAAGACCGAGCGCCTGCTCGTCGACGAGATGCTGGCGCGCTATCCGCAAAGCCTGCTGGAATCCGCCACCGCGCTGGCCCGGGCGGTGGGCACCAGCGCCTCGACCGTGGTGCGCCTGCTCGCCAAGCTGGGCTACGACAGTTATGCGCAGGCGCAGACCGAGGCGCGCGCCGAAGTCTCCGCCAGGCTGGCTTCGCCGGGCGAGCGCGCCGACGCCGTGGGCGCCGACGGCCACGGCGCGCGCGCCTGCCTGCACAACGCGCTGCTGCATGACCAGCACAATTTGCAGGCGACCTTCGCCGCGGCGGACCCGGCGGTGTTCGAGGCCGCCGTGCGCGCGCTGACGCAGCGCAAGGCGCGCGTGCATGTGCTGGGGCTGAGGCAGGCCGCGCCGCTGGCGGGCTACGCGGCGCTGTACCTGAACCTGTGCCTGCCGGGCGTGCGACCGCTGGCCACACAGGGGCCGCTGTTCCTGGAGGACCAGCTGTTGTGGGTGGACGAGCGCGACGTGCTGCTGGCTTTCACGTTCCGGCGTTATTCGGTGGCGGCGGCCAAGGCGGTGCGGGTATTCCGCGAGCGCGGCGCGAAGGTGGTGCTGATCACCGACTCGGCTTCCGCGCCGGCCGCGCGCTGGGCCGACCAGGTGCTGGTGGCGCAGTGTTCCAGCGCCTCGCCGTTCGATTCCTACACCGCGCCGATGGCGCTGTGCAATGCCTTGCTGGCGGCGGTGGCGCAGCGCTGCAGGCAGCCGCTGGGCGAGGCGCTCGCGCGCGGCGAGGCCTTGTGGGACGAGCAATGGATACGCTCCTGAACGCCAGCGTCTGTCGGCCTCCAGGCGAGACTGTGTTTATTTTCCCGTAAACTCCTACCAGATGTTGCCGGCGCGCCGGGCGCGCAGTTGCATGGCGGCATCTGTTGCAGTGCCGCGGCAGGTTTTGTTGCGTTTATCACAATCGTGTGGCTTGCCTTGGGCCCCCTGGCCGTTACAGTGGGGGCGGATGACAACAACAAGGAGCGTTCCATGTTCGATTCTCTTCCCATGTTCCGCCGCGCTGGCCTGGCCGCCGCGACGATCAGCGTCGCCGGCCTGCTGTTCGCCGGCTGCACCACCACTACGCCGACTTCATCGGCCACGCCCGCCGAGCAGCGCAAGTCGCTCAGCAGCGCGGCGGACGAGACGTTGGGCAGGCTGTACCAGGCTTCGCCGCAGTCCAAGGAGCTGGTGGCGCGCGCCAAGGGCGTGCTGATATTCCCGGATGTGCTGAGCGGCAGCTTCATCGTCGGCGCCGAGCACGGCAAGGGCCTGCTGCGCGTGGGCGGCGCCAATGCCGGCTACTACAGCACCACCGCTGGCTCGATCGGCTTCCAGGCCGGCGCGCAGTCCAAGGCCATGGTGTTGCTGTTCATGACGCAAGGCGCGTTGGACAAGTTCCGTAACAGCAGCGGCTGGACCGTCGGGGCCGACGCCACTGTCGCGGTGGTGGATATCGGCGCGAACGGCCGCATCGACACCAACACGGCGCAGCAGCCGGTGGTGGGCTTCGTGATGAACAATGGCGGACTGATGGCCGGCGTGTCGCTGGCCGGCACGAAGATCTCCAAGATCGACGGACTGTGATCCTTTCCCGGCGCCAAGCGCGCCGGACCGCCTGCATTGCGCGGGCAGCAGCGGCCGGCTTTCATGCCGGCCGCTTTTCATTTCAAAGCATGGCGGCGTCGCCGCCCTGGCGCACGGCTTGCGCGCGCGCGATCTCGGCGGCTTCGATTTCAGGATCCAGGCCGCGCCAGCGCAGGATGCGGCCGCGCGATTCCTCGGGCTCCCATCCCAGCAGGCCGTAGCGCGTGATCTCGGTTTCGCCGGAGGCGAATTCCACTTCGAAATATCCCTGGCGGTCGGGCAGCGCGCCGCCGGGGAACCAGTCGGTTTCAGGCATGGTGTGCTCCTTGGGTGGCGTTGGGAAACGGCGCCTGCCGGCGGCGGGCGCCATGCGTCTTCATTGTGCGGGCCATGGCCGCATCCCGCAAGCCGCGCAGCACCTGGGCATGCGTGGGGTCAGGCCAGCGGCACCGCGGTGGTGTAGAGCACCTGCTTGAGCGCGAAGCTGGAGCGGATGCTGGCCACGCCGGGGATGCGCGTGATGTGTTCGACGATCAGCCGTTCCAGCGCATCCACGTCGGGCACCAGCGCGCGCACCAGGTAGTCGGCGTCGCCCGACATCAGATAGCACTCCATGATCTCCGGTAGCACCGCGATCTCGCGCTCGAACACGTCCAGGGCGGCCTTGCGCTGCTTGTCCAGCGAGATCTGGATGAACACGTTGACCTTCAGGCCCAGCTTGCGCGCGTTCAGCAGCGTGACGCGGCGGTCGATCAGGCCCTCGGTTTCCAGGCGCCGCACCCGGGCCAGGCAGGGCGATGCCGACAGATTGACCCGGGCGGCCAGTTCCACATTGGTCAGGCGCGCGTCGCGCTGAAGTTCGTTCAGGATCCGGATGTCGGTGGCGTCCAGGTTGATGTCCAGCATTAATGACCTATGAAAAATGGATAGTCGATTGGTTTGTGCTGAGTATGCCTGTAGCAACGGTAAATTGAAGTCAATAATGCTGGGGTTAACCCTATAGACTTTCGCCTTCTTCGGCAAAAGGGCCGAAGCACGGAATAAATAGCGGTAAATCAGGCAGCAATGAGTCAGTACAGCAGCGTGCGCGGTTTTCTGCCCCTGGCGGGCGCGGTGATGATCTGGGGCGGCAATTGGCCCGTCATGAAGCTGGGGCTGGACCACATGAGTCCGCTGTGGCTGGCGGCCAGCCGCTTCGGCTCGGCGGCGCTGATCAGCGCGCTGGTGTTGGGGCTGATGGGCCGGTTGCGGCTGCCGACGCGGCAGGAGTGGCCGCTGGTCGCCGGCGTGGCGCTGCTGCAGATGGGCGCGTTCACGGCGCTGGCGCTGTGGGCCTTGCAGTATGTGGCGCCCGGCCGCGCCTCGGTGATCGCCTATGCCACGTCGATCTGGGTCATCCCGCTGTCCGCGTTGGTACTGAAGGAGCGCCTGTCCGCCGCGCAGTGGCTGGCCACGCTGTTGAGCTACGCGGGCATCGGCGTGATCGTGGCTCCCGCGTTCAGCCCCTGGCAGGCGCACACGGTGATCGGGCTTGTCATGCTGCTGGGCGCCTCGTTCGCCTGGGCCTGCAACATCATCCAGCTGCGCGGCAATCGCCATGTGCGGCTGGGCGCCGACATGATTCCGTGGCAGACCGGCATCGCGACCGTGCCGCTGGCCGCGCTGGCATGCCTGCGCGACGGCGCGCCGGCTTTCCTGGCCGTGCCGGACGCCTGGCCCGTGATCCTCTACACCGGGCCGCTGGCGACGGCGCTGACCTTCATCGTGGTGCTGGGCATGACGCAGAAGCTGCCGCCTGTGGCCACGTCCATCGCCATGCTGTGCGTGCCTGTGATTGGCCTGGTTGTGTCCTCGCTGGTATTCCATGAGCGCATCTCTGCCGATCTGGCCCTGGGCCTGGGACTCATCGCGCTCAGCGTGGCGGCCTCGGCGGTGGCGTCGCGGCTGAAGCGTCCGCTGGCGCTGCGCGCGTCCTGAGCGCAGGGCTCGCCGCCGGCGCCGTGCTATCGTTGAACCCGGCAACAGCGAGTTTGAATCAGAGAGTCCGGCATGGCATTGCATCGTTTCCAGAAGGGTGAATTGGGCCATTGGCTGCGCACGGTCGCGGACAATGCGCAGCCGGGCGCCGCGCAGGCGGAGATCCCCGCCGATATCGCGCAGGCGCTCCAGACCCTGCGCTGCATCGAGGCCGATGACGAGGGCCGTTGGCGCATCACCGACAAGGGCCTGCTGGCCCTGCGCATGGAAGAGCCCGGCGCCATCCATATGCGCTGACGCGGGGCGTCGGCGCACGCCGAAATTCCAAAGAATCTTGCGAATGTTTTCCCGGAAGGCGGCAAGGCTGCGGCCTTCGCGCGCGCGCCTGCGCGGCATGCGGGAATCTCCTGAGACGGAATAGGCGATTTCGCGCCCCGTCGCGGTATCGCCGCGCGCGCGGCACCGGTAAGATGAACTCGCGTGACGTTTGCAGGTCTATTCATACGAGCGGGCTTTCTGCACCCGCCGCGTCACGCGTGGTTCACGCGTTTAGGTAACCGACTGGGAGGTAACACATGCAGCATCGTGACCAGGAAGTACTGATCGACGTTTCCACGGCGGCCATGGATACCGGCGGATATGGCGTATTGCTGACGGTAACGGCCGAGGGCGGCACCGAAGTGGATGCCGCATTTTCCCACTTGGGCAACTGCGCCTCGTTGGACGAGGCACGTGATCGCGCGGAACTGTTCGCGCAGAACTGGGTCGAGGAAAACATCTTCCGCTAGCGCGGAACCATGCAGAAAGGAGTTCGCAGTCGTATCGGTCTGTGCGGCCATGGCGCTTGGCTAGAGGCGCGGTGACAAGAATGCAGCGGAAATTTCGGTTATCGTCGCTGCTCCATAACATGAGGCTCCGCTGGAGCCCGCGCCGTTCCAAGATGGCAGCCGCACAGACCAACTCCACGCTCGCAGCCGGCATCCGCTCGCTGCGCGCGCATTTCGATTCAGTGATCCTGCCCATGTGGATGGGGCCGGGCTTCAACCAGACGCTCGGGCTGCCCTTCGAATCACTGGATGCCGCCACCGGGAAGCCCCTGCCAGCTGAGCGTTATCGCGCGATGGCTTGCGCGCGACAGCTCTACGTGTACGCCGAGGCGCCGGGAGCCGACGCGGCCGCGCATGCCGACCGCCTGTTCGAATCCCTGCGCGCCCATTTCCAGGATGCGCGCGGCGGCTGGCGCTACAGCGTGGACGCGCAGGCGCGCCCGCTGGACGAGACCCAGGATCTCTATACCCACGCCTTCATCGTGTTCGCCTGCGCCGCGTATTTCCGGCGCTCGCGCAACGCCGCGGCGCGCAAGCTCATGCTGGGCGCGGCGGAAACCATCGAGGCTCGCTTCAAGCGGCCCGACGGCCTGTACAAGGCGGCCGTCGCCTCGGACTGGAGCCGCGCGTTGCGCGGCCCGGCCCAGAATCCCATGATGCATCTGACCGAGGCCTACCTGGCCGCGGCGCAGGTGGCCGAACCGGCGCTGTTCGCGCAGCGGCTGCGTGCGCTGGCGCAGGGCATCTCCCAGCATTTCGTGCATGCGCCCACGCAATGCGTGTCCGAGGCGCCGCAGGGAACCGCGGACAACCGGCATGAGCCCGGCCATCAGTTTGAATGGCTGTCCCTGGTGCGCGGCGCGGCCGATGTCTTCGACGGGCTGGAACTTGCCGAGAGCCTGCCGCGCGCCGCGCAGTGGGCGCGCCGCCATGGCGTCGACGCCATGGGCGTGCGCGCCGCGCTGGCGGAGAACGGCGCGGTGCGCGACGACACGCGCCGCATCTGGGCGCAGGCGGAGTACCTGCGCATGCTGGCGGTGCTGGGCGAGCGCGAGGCGCTGGCCGGGGCGCTCGATGGCTTTCGCGCCCGGTTCCTGCATGCCGGCGGCTGGTACGAGTGCCTGGATGCCCAGGGGGCCGTGGCGCGCGCCGATATGCCGTCAACCTCGCCATACCACCTGGCGACCTGCCTGGCGGCGCTGTCCGAGGCGGGTTGACGCGCGGCGGGGCGTCCGCCCCGATCCCGTGCCGATTTCGCGGAAGCGGGCCGTTCGATTCTGGAAGATGCTGTGCCCGGACTGCGCCGACTGTCCGATTTCTGCACATATTTCCCGGTCATTCTTGCTTCGTTAACAATTTTTTGCGAAGAATATTGGTGAAATCCCTTACAATTTCGTAACTAAGTTTGTGGGGAAGCATCAATGAGCGTTATGTGCTTGGCTTGCCAACGCATTAACCCTGGCCTGGCCGGCGTCGCGCCGCATGCGCAGCTCGGTCATCAAGGATTCACCAACCCGACGCAGCGTGGTCGCGAGGAAAGCCGCGAGGATCATTTCCGCTGCCTGAGCTGCGGCGCCAAATGGTTGCGCGAAACGGACAAATGGGGCGTGGACCTGGGCTTCAAGCTCGCGCCCTGATTTTCCACGGCAACATCGATGGAACCAGCCCCTCGCGAGGGGCTTTTTCTCGTCCTGCGACTGTCCGGGGGGCGCGGCCGAGAGGCCGGCAGCGGGAGGGCTACCCCCTGGCCGCCGCCACGTCGGGATCCGCGCCGGCGGTATCCAGCAGCCATGTCCTGAAGCAGGCCAGCGCGGAGTGGTCGCGCCGCTGCGGCGGCGCGCAGAGATGGTAGCCGCGGGCGATGCGCGCCTGCAGCCCGGGGAAGGGCGCGGCGACGCGGCCGGCCAGCAGATCGTCGCGCACCAGGCAGCGCTGCAGCACGGCGATGCCCATGTCCGCCATCACGGCTCGCACCAGCAGCGAGACCTGGTCGAAGCCGCTGGCCAGCTTCAGTCGCTCGCGCGGCGCGCCGACGGCGCTGAACCATTGCGTCCAGTTCTCCACGCCATTGCCGTGATAGAGCAGCGGCTCGCCCAGCAGGCCGACGGGCGTGTCCCACATGCCTTGTGACCGCCGCGCCGCCAGGCGCGCGGGATGGCAGATGACCACCATTTCGCGGCCGATCACGTAATCGGCCTGCCAGCCGGGCCATTGGTCCCGCCCGCCCCCGAGGGTGCTTGCGTCGGGCGTGGCGCCGGAAAAATCCTCGTCGCGCCGGTAGGGCGCGAAGCTCAGCTGGATCTCGGGGTGACGCTGATGGAAGTCGGGCAGGCGCGGCATCAGCCAGGCGCTGGCCAGCGTCGGCACGCTCGATAGCGTCAGCTGCAGCCGCCGGTCCTGCGCGCGCAATCCGGCGCTCAGGGTCTCGATGGCGCGCAGCGGTTCCTGGGCGCCGTCATAGAGCTTGCGGCCGGTGTCGGTCAGCGTCAGGCCGTGCGCGTTGCGGCGCATCAGCGGCTGGCCGAAATGCGCTTCCAGGCGCGAGATCGCCCGGCTGACCGCGCCCTGGGTCACGCACAGCGCCTCGGCGGCCTGGGTGAAGCTGCCCAGGCGGGCCGCCGTGACGAAGGCGTGCAGCTCCGACATGGAAGGCGAATGCAGGCGCATCGGGCGGTCTCTTACATGATCTTTGGTAATGAAGGCGTGCAATATAGTCGTTTGAAAGGGGACCGTAAAGTTCGGACACTGGCGGCCTGCAACGACTACGTCACTTTCCCGGAGTAGCCCTCATGTCCCGCCGCCTTTCCGGCCGGTTCGCGCGCGTCGCGCTCGCCGGCATCATCGCCACGCTGACCTTTGCCGGCGCCGCCCGCGCCGCCGACTATCCCACCCGGCCGATCAAGCTGGTGGTGCCCTTCGCCGCCGGCGGTTCCACCGACATCGTGGCGCGCCTGGTGGCGGAATACGCAGGCCGCGACCTGAAGCAGACCATCGTGGTCGAGAACAAGGCTGGCGCCGGCGGCTCGCTCGGCATGGAGCAGGTCGCCCGCTCGACGCCGGATGGCTACACCATCGGCATGGCGACGATGAGCACGCACGGTTCCAACCCGGCCGTCTACCGCAAGATGAACTACGACCCGGTCAAGGACTTCGCGCCGATCGGCAATGTGCTGGCCGTGCCCAGCATCTTCGCGGTCAATCCGCAGATCCCGGTCAGGAACATGGCCGAGTTCGTGGCGCTGGCCAAGGCATCGCCCGACAAGTACAGCTTCGCCTCGCCAGGCGTGGGTTCGCTGGGCCACGTGAACATCGAGAACTTCATGATGCTGGCCGGCATGAAGCTGCTGCACGTGCCGTATCGCGGCGCGGGTCCGGCGCTCAACGACGTGATGGGCGGCCAGGTGGACGCCATCACCGACAACCTGTCCTCAACCCTGCCGCAGGTCGCCGGCGGCAAGCTGCGCGCGTTGGCCGTGCTGGGCGCGCAGCGTTCGCCGTTGCTGCCGGACGTGCCCACCTACATCGAGCTGGGCTATCCCGACATGGGCACGGGTGGCTGGTTCGGCCTGGTGGCGCCGGCCGGCACGCCGCCGGCCGTGATCGAGCGCCTGAACCAGGCGGTGCGCGCGGCGATGGATAATGCGGAATTCCGCAAGAAGGCGGAAGATGTGGGCGGCACGCTGATGCCGACCACGCCGCAGGAGTTCCAGGCCCAGATCAACGAGGCCCTGGCCCGCTACGCCAAGGTGGCCAAGGCCGCCAACATCCAGGCAGACTGACGATGACGCAAGCCGATTTCCAGCCCGTATCCGTATTCGAACCCGCCGTTGCGGCGTTGCCGCTGGTCTGTGATTCGCCGCACAGCGGCGAGACGTATCCGGCGGATTTCGGCGCCGCGGCCTCGCTGGCGCAGCTGCGCCAGGGCGAGGACACGCATGTGGATGCGCTGTGGTCGGCGGCGCCAGCGCTGGGCGCGACCCTGGTCGCCGCCAATTTTCCGCGCGTGTACATCGATCCCAACCGCACGCTGCGCGACCTGGATCCCGAGCTGCTGGCCGAACCCTGGCCCGAGCCGCTGGAGCCCGGCGAAAAGACGCGGCTGGGCAAGGGGCTGATCTGGCGCCGCATGGACAAGGCCACGCCGATCTACGACCGCAAGCTCACGCTCGCCGAGGTGCGCCATCGCATCCAGGCCTATTACGAGCCCTATCACGCGGCCCTGTCGCGCGCGATCGGCGATACCGTGCGGCGCTTTGGCGCGGTCTGGCACCTGAACCTGCATTCCATGCCCAACGATGCCTATGAGCGGCTGGGCCGGACCAGTCCGCATCCGCTGGCCGACTTCGTGCTGGGCGATCGCGACGGCAGCACGTGCGAACCGGAGTTCATCGCCCTGATCGAGACCGCCTTGCGCGCCAAGGGCTATACCGTTGCGCGCAACGATCCCTACAAGGGCGTGCAGCTGATCGCGCAGATCGGCCAGCCCGCGCTGAACCGTCACAGCCTGCAGGTCGAGATCCGTCGCCCGCTGTACATGGACGAGACCAGCCGCGAACGCAACGCAGGCTTCGAAGCGCTGCGCGCGGACCTGACCGACGTGCTGTCGCAAACCGCCGCCTATGTGCGCGAGCGCATCGCCGCGACAGAATCGACAAAATAGAAAGTACGCCAGGAAGGCGGTTCCTCAAGGCGGCAAGAGCGGCGTTGACGCATGTCAACGCCGTTTTTATTGGCGCTGGCAAGATGGGTCCCCCTGTGCCAGGGCGGCGCGACGGCTGTCTGCTTAAGTTTCAGCCGCGTCCGCCGTTGTCGTAGGACAGCAGCGTGTCGCGGTGCGACCGCGCCATAAGAGACAAGGAACCGGCATGGCCGAGAAGATCATCAACGGATTTTCAGTGGTGGCGTATGCGACGCAACCCGAGGGGCGCGTGCCCGCGCGCGCGTTTCTGGAGACGCGGCGCCTGCCCGTGAAACCGCCCAAGGACGCCGTGAAGCCGTCCAGGGACGCCGTGAAGGCGCAGGCGGAAAAAGCGGCGCAGCAGGAAGGCGAGGAGCCGCAGGATCAGGCGCCCGAGCAGGAAGAGCCGCAGCCTTTCGAGATCTTCATCAGCCGGCGCTTTCGCAGCACGGTCGAGGCGATGTCGGCCGCGCGCAACGCGCTGGACCGCGTCAAGAGCGTGGACGCGGAAGGCGTTCCCGACCACCTGCCGGAGTAGGCCGCGCGCCGCGCCGGCGGCGCTGCCGCCGGCATTCCGATGGCGCCGCGCGCCACCGGTCACATATTGTTATCCCGACTTTGTATTTGTCCTGGCCCTTGGCGCAGACGGATGATGCCGCATGGCAAGCATCGCCATTCACAGTCTGCTCATAAGGAAGGTTGATGAATACGAAAGTCCACACGGGCGCGGACGGCGCCCGGGGTTTGTCGCGCGGCATATCCCGCCGCGCGCTGTTGCGCGCCGCCGGCGTCGCCGGCTTGGCCGCGCCGCTCGGCATGCTGGGTTCGCGCGTGCTGGCGGCCAATACCGCGCCGCGCACTTTCAAGATCGCGTGGAGCCAGACCGCCGTCTGCCAGTCGCCCGTGTCGGTGGCGCTGGAGCGCGGCTTCTTCGACAAATACGGCCTGCGCGTCGAGCGCATCAACTTCAGCGGCTCGACCGACCAGCTGCTTGAAGCCATCGCCACCGGCCATGCCGACGGCGGCATCGGCATGGCGCTGCGCTGGCTCAAGCCGCTGGAGCAGGGCTTCGACGTCAAGCTGGCCGTCGGCACGCATGGCGGCTGCATGCGGCTGCTGACGCCGGCCGATTCGCCCATCAAGAGCGTGCAGGACCTGAAGGGTCGGCGCGTGGCCGTGTCGGACCAGGCCAGCCCGGTGAAGAACTTCTTCGCCATCCGCGTGGCGCAGCTGGGTCTGGACCCTGACCAGGTCGACTGGCGCCAGTATCCGCAGGACCTGTTCGGCGAAGTGCTGCGCAAGGGCGAGGTCGACGCCATCGCCGGCGACGATCCGCTCATCTACACGCTGCGCGAGGACAACAAGCTGCGCGAGATCGCCACCAATCTGGAAGGCGACTACGAGAACCGCACCTGCTGCGTGCTGGGCCTGCGCGGCGACCTGGTGCGCAAGGATCCGGAGGCCGCCGCCGCCATCACGCGCGCGGTGATCGACGCGCAGCGCTGGACCGCGTCCAATCCCGACGAGACCGCGCGCATCTTCGCGCCCTACGTGCCGGGCAAGGTGCCGGCCGAGCGCGTGGCGCAGATCCTGCGCAGCCACTCGCACGGCCATGCCTCCACCGGCGCCGCGCTGCGCGAGGAAATCGTGGGCTACGCCAAGGACCTGAAGATCATCAAGGTCCTGAGCGCGAACCTGGACATCAACAAATACGCGCAAGCGGTGGTGCCCAATGTCCTCGGCTGACGCGGCGCTGGCCGCCAGCGCGGCGCGCGCTCCGGGGCGCGCCGCGCGCGCGCCGGGATGGCGCCTGTGGAAGACCGGCGTTGCCGCCGCCGCGCTGTGGGCCGGCGTGGGCGGGCTGACGCTGGGCCTGCCCAATGTCGAGGTCGGCTTCACGTCCTGGAGCTACACGCGCGAGTTCGGCGTGGCGGCGCTGGCGCTGGCGGCCTTGCTGCTGCTGGCGGCGGTGTCGGGCCGCGAACAGGCCCGGCCGGCGCAGGCGCTGCGCCGCGCCGGACCGTGGTTCGCGGCGCTGGCGGTGGCCGTGGGCGGTTGGGAGCTGGCAACCGCCAAGCTGGCCCTGCTGCCCAGTCCCTTCTTCGCGCCGCCGCAATCGCTGATCGAGGTCTACGTCTCGGATTACAAGCGGCTCCTGGACAGCCTGCTCAACTCGCTGTGGCTGCTGTTCAACGGCTTCGTGCTGGGCGCGGCGGCGGGCTTCCTGACCGGCGTGGCGATCGGCTGGTCGCGCGGGCTGGGTTATTGGGTGCATCCGGTGCTGCGCTTCCTGGGGCCGGTGCCGTCGACCGCGCTCTTGCCGATGGCGTTCTACTTCTTTCCGTCCGGCTGGTCGGCGGCGGTGTTCCTGATCGCGCTGGCGACCTGGTTCCCCGTCACCGTGCTCACCTGGTCCGGCGTGGCGGGCGTGAACCGCGCCTACTACGACGTGGCGCGCACCATGGGCGCCAGCGAGTGGTTCCTGGTGCTGCGCGTGGCCATACCGGCGGCGCTGCCGCAGGTCTTCGTGGGCCTGTTCATGGGGCTGGGCGCGTCGTTCTCGGTGCTGGTGGCCGCTGAAATGATGGGCGTGAAATCCGGCCTGGGCTGGTATCTGTCCTGGGCGCAGGGCTGGGCGTCCTACGCCAATATGTACGGCGCGCTGATCGTGATGGCGCTGGTGTTCTCGGGCCTGATCACGCTGCTGTTCCTGGGGCGCGATCGCCTGCTTGCATGGCAGAAGGGAGTCGTCAAATGGTAGCCGTGGCGCAATCGGTTTCCCCGGCGCCGACGGCGCATCCGCCGGGATTCGGCGCTGCGACGGGCGCGCAGCCGGCGCGCGGCGCGGCCTTGTCGGTGCGCGGCGTCAATCACCGCTTCGAGCTGGAAGGCGCGGCCCTGCCGGTGCTGGACAACATCGACCTGGATATCCAGCCGGGCGAGTTCGTGGCTCTGCTCGGTCCGAGCGGCTGCGGCAAGTCCACGCTGCTGCGCCTGGTCGCGGGACTGGAGCCGCCGGCCGAGGGCGCGCTGCTGGCCGACGGCGAGCCCATCGCGGGTCCGTCGCCCTCGCGCATCGTGGTGTTCCAGGACCCCACGCTGTATCCCTGGCGCACGGTCTGGAACAACGTGGCGCTGGGCCTGCAGGCGCGCGGCCTGCTCAAGACCCAGGGCGCGCGCGTGGACGATGCCTTGCAGCGCGTCGGCCTGCAGGCCTTCGGCCAGGCTTATCCGCATCAGCTGTCCGGCGGCATGGCGCAGCGCGCGGCGCTGGCGCGTGCGCTGGTCAACGACCCGCGCATCCTGATCCTGGACGAGCCCCTGGGCAAGCTGGATTCGCTGACCCGCATCGCCATGCAGTCCGAGCTGGTGGACTTGTGGCAACGCGCGGGCTTCACCGCGCTGCTGGTGACGCACGACGTCGAGGAAGCGCTGTTCATGGCGACCCGCATCGTGGTGCTGAGCGAGCGGCCGGCGCGCATCAAGGACGAGATCGTCAACGACCTGCCATACCCGCGCCATCGGGGCGATCCGAAGCTGGCGGCGTTGCGGCATCGCGCCTTGGCGCTGCTGGGCCTGGACGCGACGTGGTGAGTACCGTGGCGATGGCGCTGGCCGCCGCGGCGGCGCCAGCGGCCATGTTGGCCTGGTCGCGCGCCGCCCTGGCGGGCGCAAGCGGGGCAGGGCGCGCGCGGCTGGCGTGGGCTTCGGCCTGGACGCTGGCCGGGGTGGCCGGGCTGGTGGCCTTGGGCTGGTCGCGGGTGCAAGGCTTGCCGGGCCTGCTGGGTTCCCGCGCCGGACATCTGGCGCTGGCCTCGGGCACGGCGCTGGCGCTGGCCCTGGCCGCCGCATGGCTGTGGCGGCGCGAGGCGGATGCGGATTCCAACGGCGGCACGCCGGCGCGTCACGGCGCGGTGCTGGCCGCCGGCGCGCTGGCCTTGCTGGCGCTGCTGCTGGGGCAGGGTTTCGTCTGGCAGGGAGGCGAGTCGCTGGCGGTGGCCCATTGGCCCTTTGCCTGGCGCTATGACGCGGACTTGCCGGTCAGCCCGCATACCTGGCGCAGGCTGGCCTGGGCCGGCGCGCAGATGGCGTCGGCCGTGCTGCTGGCCCTGGCCGCGTGGCGTTGGCGTCGCTGGCGCATCGCCCTGTCGCTGACGGCCATCGCGCTGGGCGCCAGCGTCAGCTGGCCGCATCCGCGCATGCTGCTGACCGAGGCGCGGGCCACTTCCTACCAGCGTTCGCCGCTGCCGTTCTCGGACCGGGAGCTGCTGCGCGGCGCGGCCCTGTATCAGGCGCACTGCGCGTCCTGCCACGGCGCCGCCGCGGACGGGCGCGGTGCGCGCGCGGCCAGCCTGCCGCGCTGGCCCAGCGTGCTGGGGCCTGCCCTGTTCGACAACCGGCTGGAGGGCGAGCTGCACTGGCGCGTGGCGCATGGCGGTGACGCGCCACAGGACGCCCCGGCCATGCCGGCCTTTGGCGAGGCGCTGAGCGGCGACGACATCTGGCGCGTGCTGGACTATCTGCGGCTGCAGGCCTATGGCGTGAGCGGCGGGGCGGGCATGCCGGCGGTGCCGGCGCCGGCGGGGGCGCTGTCGTGCCGGGACGGCCGAGCGGCCTGGCTGACGGATCTGCGCGGCCTGCCCGTGCGGGTGCTGGCGCAGGTGCCCGGCGCGTCGCCCGAGCCGCAAGACCCGCGCCTGCTGACCGTGGCTTTGAGCCGCGACGGCGCGCCGGTTGCCGACGCGGACTGCGTGGCGGCGGGGCCGCAAGCCTGGGCCGCCTATGCGCTGGCGGCGGGCCTGCCCGAGGACGGGCTGGCCGGCGCGCAATTCATGGTGGACCGGCGCGGCTGGCTGCGCGCGCGTCGGCTGCCGGGCGCGGCGCCGGCCTGGACCAGCGCCGACAACGTCTGCGGTCCCGACGGCCGCATGGAGAACAGCTCGGCCCAGGGCCTGGGCGAGCTGCTGGGGGCGATGGACCGCAAGCCCATCCCCATTCCCGATATCCGGCGCGCTCCGCAAGGAGCGGGCCTTCCGGATGCGCGCCACGCGCATCGTTCCTGAGCAAGCACCGAGACAGAAGCCATGAGCAACTTGAACGAATACCTGGGCCAGAAACGCGAAGCCGTGCTGCTGCGCAATGCCCGCGATCCGCAGACCGTCGAGCCCGTGAAGCTGCGCGCGCAGGTGTCGGCCGAAGGCCGCAGCGGCGTGCGCCGCATCCGCATCCGCGACCATCAGGTGGTGAGCGACAGCCCGGCCGATTTCGCCGGCTACGACCTGGGACCCAGTTCGCCCGAGCTGCTGCTTGGTTCGCTGGGCAGCTGCCTGACGCACATCTTCCTGATCAAGGCCGCCGAATTGCAGCTGCCGCTGGAGTCGCTGCAGGTGGAGATCGAGGGCGACCTGGATCCGCGCGGCGGCAAGCCGGGCTACGAGAACGTGCCGTTCTTCCCGCACAACATCCGCTACACCGCGCACATCGTGTCGCCTGCCGACGAGGCGCAAGTGCGCGCGGTGCACGAGGCGGTGGAGCAGTGGTGTCCCATCCTGAACCTGCTCAAGCGTCCGCAGCCGCTGGAGGGCAGCGTGCGGCACACCCGGCCGGCGACGCAGTAGGCAGGGCGGGAGCGGGGCGCGCAGCCGGACGCGATCAGGGCGTAGGCCAGGGTGCTGGCATGGGCGCGCGTTTGGGCGAGTGGCGACCGGACGCTCAGGCCAGCCGGCTGCGCATCAGGATCTCGGTCAGCGCGCGCGTGGGCCGGTTGGGCGAGGGCGCCGCGATCACGATGAATTCCACCTGCGGCAGCGGCGGCAGCCGCTGCGCGCCGGCCGGCGGCGCCAGACCGGCGGTGGACAGGGGCGACGGCTGCACCGTCACGCCCCGGCCGGCGCGCGCCGCCGCCTGGCAGCCCGCATAGCTGGTGCTGGTGCAGACGATCTGCCAGCTGCGTCCGGCGCGCGCCAGCGCGTCCAGCGCCAGCCCGCGCGTGACGCTGGGCTCGCGCAGCAGGATCAGCGGCAGCGGCGCGTCGGGATCCAGCGGCAGGCCTTCCTTGGCCTGCCACAGCAGCGCCTCCTTGTGCAGCGTCTGGCCGCGCCGGTCGCCGCGCCGGCGCTTGCCTATCATCACGTCCAGCGCGTTGTCGTCCAGCAGCTTGTATAGCTCGCTGGTGACGCCGATGCTGATGTCCAGCTCGACCTCGGGATGCGCCAGCCGGAAGGCGGCCAGCACGTCGGGCAGGGGTCCCAGCGCCAGGTCGTCGGACGTGCCCAGCCGCACGCGGCCGCGCAGCCGGGGCGCGTCGAACAGGCGCTCGGCCCGTTCATGGGCGTCCAGGATGATGCGCGCATGCACCAGCAGGCTGCGGCCGTCGCTGGTCAACGCCAGCGTGTGGGTGTCGCGCACGAACAGCCGCCGGTTCAGCGCCTGCTCCAGCTGGCGCACGTGTTCGCTGACGGTGGGCTGGGTCAGGCCCAGCCGCCGCGCGGCCTCGGTGAAGCTGGGCGCGGCGGCGGCGGCGGCGAAGGTCTTGAGCCAGAGCGGATTGAGCATGGCGGACTGTCATAGGAAATTCCGATGACAGTCAAAGTAATCAATGGGCTTCACGATGGCAAGGGGCGCGCCTATAGTGGCCGGGAACTGTCCTGGAACTTCCGCCATGCGCCGCTTTCTGCCCGATGCCTTCACCCTCACGCTGATCGCCACCGTGATCCTGGCCAGCGTGTTTCCCGCCGTGGGCAAGGGGGCGTCGTTCATGCTGGTCGCCAGCAACGTGGCGATCTCGCTGCTGTTCTTCCTGCACGGGGCGAGGCTGTCCACCGACGCCATCGTGGCGGGAGTGAAGGACCTGCGTCTGCATGCCTTGATCCTGGGTTGCACCTTCGTGCTGTTCCCGCTGCTGGGCCTGGGACTGCGGGCGCTGTTTCCCGGCCTGCTGACGCCGGGCCTGTGGCTGGGCGTGCTGTTCGTCTGCACGCTGTCGTCCACGGTGCAGTCGTCCATCGCCTTCACGTCGATGGCGCGCGGCAACGTGCCCGGCGCCATCTGCGCGGCCACCGCGTCCAACCTGCTGGGCACGGTGCTGACGCCGCTGCTGGTGGCCGTGCTGCTGCATCGCCAGGGTGGCGGACACGGGCTGGCCGACGCCGGCCGCATCCTGCTGCAATTGCTGCTGCCGTTCGCGCTGGGCAGCCTGCTGCGGCCGTGGATCGGCGCCTGGGCCCAGCGCAACAGCCGCGTGTTGTCCAAGGTGGACCGAAGCTCGATCCTGCTGGCCGTCTACACCGCCTTCAGCGAGGCCGTGGCGCAGGGCATCTGGCATGCCTTTCCGGCGCTGGACCTGGCCACCATGGTGCTGGTCAACGCGGTATTGCTGGGCGCGGTGCTGCTGATCACCACCTGGGGCGCGCGCCGGCTGGGCCTGTCCAAGGAGAACGAGATCACGCTGGTGTTCTGCGGCTCGAAGAAGTCGCTGGCTTCGGGCATTCCGCTGGCGACGGTGCTGTTCGGCACGTCGCAGATGGGCATCGTGGTGCTGCCCCTGATGATCTTCCACCAGATGCAGCTGATGGTCTGCGCGGTGCTGGCGCGGCGCTATGCCGACCGGGACGCGCCGGCCGCCGGGGATGCGGCTCCGGCCCGGGTCTGACGCGGCCCGGGCCTGGTGCCGGCATCGCTGTCCGGCGCTCGAGCCTGGGACTGGCGTGGCCGTCCGGCGGCTGGGGACGGCCCGCGCTCAGGCGGCGTCCAGCGGGCGGATCTTGCCGGCGGGACGCCAGTAGACCGCGCCGTCGCGTTCCTGCACATCCAGCGCCGTGAGGCGCCCGTTCTTGCAGGGGCCGCCCACGCACAGGCCGGTGTCGGGCTGGTAGGTGGCGCCGTGGCGCGCGCACATGATGAGGTCGCCCGCGCGGGTGAAGAAGCTGCCTTCCCAGTCCAGTTCCACGCCCACGTGGGCGCAGCGGTTCAGGTAGCCGTGCACGCGGTCCTGGTAGCGCACGAAGAAGGCCGTGGTCTGGCCGGCGGCATCGTGCACCGGCACTTTCACGCCCAGGCCGCCGTTCACCAGGTCGGCGGCGCTACAGACGAGGACTTCGGGGGCGGCGGGGGATTCCTGCATGGCGGGGCCTTGGATTCAAAG
>NZ_JAGTJY010000093.1:0-23436 GCF_018195695.1 Achromobacter sp. Marseille-Q0513
ACCCAGCTCATGGTGCGAAAAGGAGAAGGAAGAGTAGAGGAGAAGGAAAGAGAGAGAAGGAAAGAGAAGAGGGAAGAAGAGGGAGGGGGAGAGAGGGAGGACGCGCTGCAGCGCGAGCTGGGCGCGCTGGATGTGCGCGTGGTGAAACCCGCGTCCGGCGCGGCGGTGTGGCGGGTGCAGACCGATGTGCAGCGGTTCGACCTGTCGCCCGGCTCGGCCCAGCTGGACGCCACCTGGCGCGTCCGGCCGGTAAACCTGAAGGGCAGCGGGCTGATCTGCCGCACGGTGGTCGACGAGCCGGTATCGGGGCAGGGCGCCTCGGCGCTGGTCGCCGCGCAGCAGCGCGCCTTGTCCAAGCTGGCGGGGGTGATGGCGTCGGCCATCCGCGGTCGCCAGGCGCCGGACGGCGAAGGCGTGCGCAGCGTGGGCTGCGCGCCGCTGAAAGAGTGAATCCGGGGCCGGATCTCGGCCCGGAAACTTCCGCAATCTCAGATAGTTAACCTAGGGTTAACCTTAATATCTGGCGGGTTGCAACCTGATTAGCATACGGTCCAACCATTTTCTGGGCCCCAGCAGGGGCCTGGTGACCCTTGCCATGCGACAGGAAGCAATCTCTTATGGCCAGCACGACCCTCGGCGTCAAAGTCGATGACGCACTGCGCGACCGCCTCAAGACGGCCGCGCAAAAGCTCAACTGCACGCCGCATTGGCTGCACAAGCAGGCGATCCTCGCCTATCTGGACAGGATCGAGCGCGGCCACCTGCCCGCCGAGATGTCGCACCTGGGCGGCGAAGAGGGCACCGAGGACGAGGCGGGCGAAGGCCAGGCCATCGCCACGCCGCCGTTCTACGAGTTCGGCCAGGACGTGCAGCCGCAATCGGTGCTGCGCGCCGCCATCACCGCCGCCTATCGCCGGCCCGAGCCGGAATGCGTGCCGCTGCTGCTGGGCCAGGCCCGCATGCCGAACCTGGACAAGATCCGCGGCATGGCCACGGACCTGGTGAAGAAGCTGCGCGGCAAGCGCACGGGCGGCGGCGTCGAGGGCCTGATCCAGGAATTCTCGCTGTCCAGCCAGGAAGGCGTGGCGCTGATGTGCCTGGCCGAAGCGCTGCTGCGCATTCCCGACCGCGCCACGCGCGACGCGCTGATCCGCGACAAGGTCTCGCGCGGCGACTGGAAGTCGCACATGGGCGGCTCGCAGTCCCTGTTCGTCAACGCCGCCACCTGGGGCCTGATGATCACCGGCAAGCTGGTGGCCGTGAACAGCGAGCAGTCGCTGTCCAAGGCGCTGACGCGCCTGATCGGCAAGGGCGGCGAGCCGCTGGTGCGCAAGGGCGTGAACATGGCCATGCGCATGATGGGCGAGCAGTTCGTGTCGGGCCAGACGATTTCCGAGGCGCTGGCCAACAACCGCAAGATGGAAGCGCGCGGCTTCCGCTATTCCTACGACATGCTGGGCGAGGCGGCCACCACCGCCGAGGACGCCGACCGCTATTACGCGTCCTACGAGCAGGCCATCCATGCCATCGGCAAGGCCGCCGCCGGCCGGGGCATCTATGAAGGCCCGGGCATTTCCATCAAGCTGTCGGCGCTGCATCCGCGCTATTCGCGCGCCCAGCGCGAGCGTGTCATGGCTGAGCTGCTGCCGCGCGTGAAGGCGCTGACCGCGCTGGCGCGCAGCTACGACATCGGCCTGAACATCGACGCCGAGGAAGCCGACCGCCTGGAGATCTCGCTGGACCTGCTGGAGGCGCTGTGCTTCGCGCCCGAGCTGGACGGCTGGAACGGCATCGGCTTCGTGATCCAGGCCTACCAGAAGCGCGCGCCCTTCGTGATCGACTACGTGATCGACCTGGCGCGCCGCAGCCGCCACCGCGTGATGGTGCGCCTGGTCAAGGGCGCCTATTGGGACAGCGAGATCAAGCGCGCCCAGGTCGACGGCCTGGAAGGCTATCCGGTCTATACCCGCAAGATCTACACCGACGTCGCCTACCTGGCTTGCGCCCGCAAGCTGCTGGGCGCGCCCGAGGCCGTGTATCCGCAGTTCGCCACGCACAACGCCTACACGCTGTCGGCCATCTATCAGCTGGCCGGCCAGAACTACTACCCCGGTCAGTACGAGTTCCAGTGCCTGCACGGCATGGGCGAACCGCTGTACGACGAAGTGGTCGGCCCGCTGGCGCAGGGCAAGCTGAACCGCCCGTGTCGCATCTACGCGCCGGTGGGCACGCACGAGACGCTGCTGGCCTACCTGGTGCGCCGCCTGCTGGAGAACGGCGCCAACACCTCTTTCGTGAACCTGATCGGCGACGAGAGCATCCCGGTCGAGCTGCTGGTGTCTGATCCGGTGGACGCCGCCTCGCGCGTCGTGCCGCTGGGCGCGCCGCACGAGAAGATCCCGCTGCCGCGCGAACTGTTCGGCAATCCGCAGGAAGGCGCGCGCGCCAACTCCGCCGGCCTGGACCTGAGCAACGAGCATCGCCTGGGATCGCTGTCGGCCGCGCTGCTGGCCAGCGCCGGCATGACCTGGCGCGCCGGCCCCATGCTGGGCGAGGGCGCCCAGGCCTGGGACGCGGCGCGCGCCGTCGAAGTGCGCAACCCGGCCAATCTGCGTGACCTGGTCGGCCATGTGGTCGAGGCCAATGCCGAGGAAGCCGAGGCCGCGCTGCGCATCGCGGCCAATGCCGCGCCCATCTGGCAATCGACGCCGGTGGCCGAGCGCGCGCAATGCCTGCGCCGCGCCGCGCAACTGCTGGAAGAGCAGATGCAGACGCTGCTGGGCCTGATCGTGCGCGAAGCCGGCAAGTCGCTGCCCAACGCCATCGCCGAGGTGCGCGAGGCCGTCGACTTCCTGCGCTACTACGCCGATCAGGCGTCGCGCGAGTTCGGCAACGACACGCACCGCCCGCTGGGCACCGTGCTGTGCATCAGCCCCTGGAACTTCCCGCTGGCCATCTTCGCCGGCCAGGTCGCCGCCGCGCTGGCGGCCGGCAATACCGTGCTGGCCAAGCCCGCCGAACAGACCCCGCTGATCGCGGCCCAGGCCATCGAGATCCTGCGCGCGGCCGGCGTGCCGGCCGGCGCCGTGCAACTGCTGCCGGGCCGTGGCGAGACCGTCGGCGCGCAGCTGGTGGCCAGTCCTGGCGTGCGTGGCGTCATGTTCACCGGCTCGACCGACGTGGCGCGCATCATCGCCCGCGCGCTGGCTGATCGCCTGGACGACGACGGCCACACCATTCCGCTGATCGCCGAGACCGGCGGCCAGAACGCGATGGTGGTGGATTCGTCGGCGCTGGCCGAGCAGGTGGTGTTCGACGTGCTCAGCTCGGCCTTCGATTCGGCCGGCCAGCGCTGCTCGGCGCTGCGCGTGCTGTGCATCCAGGAAGACAGCGCCGACCACGTGCTGACGATGCTGCGCGGCGCCATGCGCGAACTCAGCGTGGGCAATCCCGACCGCCTGTCGGTGGACGTGGGGCCGGTGATCGACGCCGAGGCCCGCAATGGCATCGTGCGCCACATCGACGCCATGCGCACCGCCGGCCGCCGAGTGGACCAGCTCGAACTCAATGGCGAATGCCGCCACGGCACCTTCGTGCCGCCGACCATCATCGAGATCGGTCACATCAGCGAACTGAAGCGCGAGATCTTCGGGCCGGTGCTGCACGTGGTGCGCTACAAGCGCGAGGAACTGGACGCGTTGCTGGAAGCCGTCAACGGCACCGGCTACGGCCTGACCTTCGGCGTGCATACCCGCATCGATGAAACCATCGCGCACGTGACGGGCCAGGTGCATGCCGGCAACGTCTACGTCAACCGCAACATCGTCGGAGCGGTGGTGGGCGTGCAGCCCTTCGGCGGCGAATGCCTGTCCGGCACCGGCCCGAAGGCCGGCGGCCCGCTGTACATGTACCGTCTGCTGGGCACGCGCCCGGCGGGCCTGCCGCCGGCGCTGGATCCGGCCGCGCCGCTGCCGCAGCGCATCGCGCTGCCCGGTCCCACGGGCGAGACCAACACCTATCTGGTCGAGCCGCGCGGCGCCGTGTATTGCGTGGCGGCCAGCGAGGCCGGCGCGCGCGCGCAATGGGCGGTGGCCCGGCAGACCGGCAACCATGCCTGGTTCGCCGACACGCCGGCCGCGCAGGCGCTGCTGTCCGGGCTGGACGCCGAGCAGCAGGGGCAGGCGGGCATCCTGGCCGATGCGGATGTGGATCATGCCGACTTCCAGGCGGTGCTGTTCGAGGGCGACGGCGACGCGCTGCGCGCGCTGAACCAGCGTATCGCCCAGCGCGCCGGTCCGATCCTGGCCGTGCATGGACTGACCTCGGACGCGCTGGCCGCGGGCACGGCCTATGCGCCGGAGCGCCTGCTTGCCGAGCGTTCCGTCAGTGTCAACACGGCCGCTGCCGGCGGTAACGCCAGCCTGATGACGATCGGTTGAGGTGACTGGTGGGTAACCTTTGGGTGACCAAGGGTTATCTCCAATATCGAATGAGGTTGCACTCGAAGCAAAATCCGGTCGCACCTCAAGTGGGGATGCCGCAAACCGGCATCCCCTTTCTGTAGAAAGCTGCAGGCGCCGATCCCGGAGAACCCGGCAGGCGTGGAAGTGAAAAAACGAAAGCCGGGCTATCGGCCCAGGTTATAACAGGCCATAAATCCGTCATACCGGAGGACCCCCATGAAGTTCCGCACCACTTTGAAGCTTCTCTCGGCCAGCATCGCCGCCGTCGGCATGGCCGCCGCCGCGCAGGCCGCCGACATCAAGCTCGGCTTTGCCGCGCCGCTGACCGGTCCGCAGTCGCATTACGGCGAGGACATGCAGAACGGCCTGAACCTGGCGCTGGAAGAAGCCAACCAGAAGGGCATCAAGATCGACGGCAAGCCCGCCAAGTTCGTGCTGGTGTCGCGCGACGACCAGGCCGACCCGCGCGTGGGCGTGCAGGTCGCGCAGCAGCTGGTCGACGAAAGCGTCGTCGGCATCCTGGGTCACTTCAACTCGGGCACCACCATTCCCGCTTCGCGCGTCTACCACGAAGCCGGCCTGCCGCAGATCGCCATGGCGACCTCGCCGGAGTACACCAAGCAGGGCTACGAAACCACCTTCCGCATGATGACCAGCGACACCCAGCAGGGCGCCGCGGTCGGCAAGTTCATGGTGCAGAGCCTGAAGGCCAAGAAGGTCGCCATCATCGACGACCGCACCGCCTACGGCCAGGGCCTGGCCGACGAGGTCGAGAAGGCCGTCAAGGCCGCCGGCGGCCAGATCGTGCGCCGCGAGTACACCACCGACAAGGCCAACGACTTCACGGCCATCCTGACCAACATCAAGGGCTCGGCGCCCGACGCCATCTTCTACGGCGGCCTGGACGCGCAGTCCGGCCCGATGAAGCGCCAGTTGGCCACGCTCGGCCTGAAGGCCCCGCTGGTCTCGGGTGAAATGACCCGCAGCGACACCTTCATCAAACTGGCTGGCGACGCCGCCGACGGCACCTACGCCTCGCTGGCCGGCGTGCCGCTGGACAAGATGGCCGCGGGCAAGGACTTCGAGCAGCGTTATCAGGCCCGCTTCAAGAAGGCTCCCGGCGTCTACGCGCCCTACGCCTACGACGGCGCGTGGAACATGATCACCGCCATCGAGCAGGCCGGCTCGGCCAAGCCCGAGAAGTACCTGCCGGCGCTGGCCAAGCTGAGCCGCAAGGGCGCCACCAGCGAGAACATCGCCTACGACAAGAACGGCGATCTGAAGGAAATCTCGGTCACCATCTACGAAGTCAAGAACGGCAAGTGGGAGATGGTTGAAACGATGGTCAGCCAGGCCAACTAAGGCCGGATGACCGAGGCGGACGGCGCTCCCCGCGCCCTCCGCCCGCTTTGCACCGGCAGCGCCGCCAGGCGCTGCCGCGCGCAGCCCGGCACGGGCTTCGACGCCCCATCCGCGCGGCTCGCGCGATTTTTTCCAGGCTTATTCTGCGGCCCCTATGGATATCTTCATTCAACAACTGATTAACGGCGTCACGCTGGGCAGCGTGTACGCTTTGGTCGCCCTGGGCTACACCATGGTGTACGGCATCATCGGGCTGATCAACTTCGCGCACGGCGACGTGGTCATGATCGGCGCCATGGCGGCGACGACGATCGCGATCTCGCTGGTCGGCGGCGATCCCTCGGCCTCGGCCTTCGTGGTGCTGGGCCTGGGCCTGCTGGTGTCGGTGCCGCTGTGCATGGCGATCGGCTGGACCGCGGAACGCGTGGCCTACCGGCCGCTGCGCCGCGCGCCGCGCCTGGCCGCCCTGATCACCGCTATCGGCGTGTCCATCATCCTGCAGAACGTGGCGATGATGGGCTGGGGCCGCAACTACCTGAACTTCCCGCAAGTGCTCACGCCACGGGTGTTCGAGATCTTCGGCGCGCGCATCAGCACGCTGCAGATCGCCATCGTGGTCATCGCCGCGCTTATCATGGGCGGGCTGCTGGCCGTGGTGCACAAGACCCGCCTGGGCACGGCCATGCGCGCCACCGCGCAGAACCGTGAAGTGGCCGGCCTGATGGGCGTGAACATCAACACCGTCATCTCGGCCGCCTTCCTGATCGGCTCGGCGCTGGCCGCCGTGGCCGGCATGATGGTCGCCACCTACTACGGCGTGTCGCAGTACACCATGGGCTTCATGCTGGGCCTGAAGGCCTTCACCGCGGCGGTGCTGGGCGGCATCGGCAATCTGGTGGGCGCGATGGCCGGCGGCCTGCTGCTGGGCATCATCGAATCGCTGGGCGCCGGCTATATCGGCGACCTGACCGGCGGCTTCCTGGGCAGCCATTATCAAGACGTGTTCGCTTTCTTCGTGCTGGTGCTGGTGCTGATCTTCCGCCCCTCCGGCCTCCTGGGCGAGCGCGTGGGGGACCGCGCATGAACGCGACCATGAAAAAGAGCGGGCTTTCCACCCGCAACCTGATCGGCATCGCGCTGATCGGCATCGTGCTGGCGGTGCTGCCCTTCGTGATCGGCATGGCCGGCCAGAGCTGGGTGCGCATCCTGAACTTCGCGCTGCTGTACGTGATGCTGTCGCTGGGCTTGAACATCGTGGTGGGTTTCGCAGGCCTGCTGGACCTGGGCTACATCGCGTTCTACGCGGTGGGCGCCTATGCCTGGGCCATGCTGGCCTCGCCGCACTTCGGCCTGCACCTGCCGTTCTGGGCGATCCTGCCGATCGCGCTGGCGGTGGCCTGCCTGTTCGGCGTGCTGCTGGGGGCGCCCACGCTCAAGCTGCGCGGCGACTACCTGGCCATCGTGACCTTGGGCTTCGGCGAGATCATCCGCATCTTCCTGAACAACCTGAACTCGCCGATCAACATCACCAACGGTCCGCAGGGCATCAACCGCATCGACACCTTCAAGGTGGGCGAGTTCGCGTTTGGCCGTACCGAAACGCTGATGGGCATACGCTTCACCGGCCCGGAGAAGTACTACTACCTGCTGCTGGCGCTGACGCTGATCATCGTGGTGGTCTGCCTGCGCCTGCAGAACTCGCGCATCGGCCGCGCCTGGGAAGCCATCCGCGAGGACGAGATCGCGGCCAAGGCCATGGGCATCAACACCCGCAACATCAAGCTGCTGGCCTTCGCCATGGGCGCGTCCTTCGGCGGCGTGGCCGGCGCGCTGTTCGCCTCGATGCAGGGCTTTGTCAGTCCCGAGAGCTTCTCGCTGATGGAATCCATCTCCATCCTGTGCATGGTGGTGCTGGGCGGCATGGGCCATATCCCGGGCGTGATCCTGGGCGCCATCATCCTGGCGGGCCTGCCCGAGTTCCTGCGCGCCGTGGTCGAACCGGCGCAGCACATGCTGTTCGGCGCCGTGGTGCTGGATCCGGAAGGCATCCGCATGCTGCTGTTCGGCCTGGCCATGGTCTGCGTGATGCTGTTCCGCCCGGCCGGCCTGTGGCCGTCCGCCGTGCGCAAGCGCGAACTGTCCAGCAAGGCCCAAGGAGGCGCCGCATGAGCAAACTGCTGCAAGCCCAGGGACTGGGCAAACGCTTCGGCGGCCTGCAAGCCTTGTCGGACGTGAGCTTCGACATCGAGCAGGGCGAGATCTACGGCCTGATCGGCCCCAACGGCGCGGGCAAGACCACGCTGTTCAACGTGCTGACCGGCCTGTACATCCCGGAAGACGGCTCATGCACCTTCAACGGCCAGTCCATGTCGGGCAAGAAGCCGCATGAAGTGGCCTACGCCGGCCTGGCGCGCACGTTCCAGAACATCCGCCTGTTCGCCAACCTGAGCGCGATCGAGAACGTGATGATCGGCCGCCACATGCGCACCCGCGCCGGCGTGTTGGGCGCCGTGCTGCGCACCCGCGGCGCGCGCGCCGAGGAGGCCGCCATCGAGGCGCGCGCCCAGGAACTGCTGGAATACGTGGGCATCGGCCATCGCGCCAACGACGTGGCGCGTTCGCTGCCCTACGGCGACCAGCGCCGCCTGGAGATCGCGCGCGCGTTGGCCACCGAGCCGAAGCTGCTGGCGCTGGACGAACCGGCCGCCGGCATGAACGCCTCGGAAACGGTGGTGCTGCGCAAGCTGATCGAGAAGATCCGCGACGACGGCATCACGGTGCTGCTGATCGAGCACGACATGAAGCTGGTCATGGGCCTGTGCGACCGCGTGCTGGTGCTGGAATACGGCAAGGTGCTGGCCATGGGCAAGCCCGCCCAGGTGCAGCGCGATCCCAAGGTCATCGAAGCGTATCTGGGCGCGGGCGCGGCCCAGGATCCGCTGATTCATCAGGAGCGCCAGGCATGACGACGGTATCCCAACCCCTACTCGAATTGCGCGGCCTGCAGGTCGCCTACGGCGGCATCCGCGCGGTGCGCGGCATCGACCTGCGGGTCGACGAAGGCGAGCTGGTCTGCCTGATCGGCGCCAACGGCGCCGGCAAGAGCACCACGCTGCGCGCGATCTGCGGACTGGTGCCGCTGGCCGGCGGCGAAGTCGTCTATGGCGGCAAGTCCATCGGCGGCCAGAAATCGCACGAGCTGGTGCGCCAGGGCCTGGTGATGGTGCCGGAAGGCCGGGGCATCTTCGGCCAGCTGACCATCGAGGAAAACCTCGCTATGGGCGGCTATGTGCGCCGTGACGCGGCCCAGATCCGCCAGGACACCGACCGCGTCTTCACGCTGTTCCCGCGCCTGGCCGAGCGCCGCAAGCAGGCGGCCGGCACCCTGTCCGGCGGCGAGCAGCAGATGGTGGCCATGGGCCGAGCCATGATCGCGCGTCCCAAGCTGCTGTTGCTGGACGAGCCCTCGATGGGACTGGCGCCGCTGATGGTGGAAAAGGTCTTCGAGGTGGTGCGGACCATCGCCAGCGAAGGCGTCACCATCCTGCTGATCGAGCAGAACGCGCGCCTGGCGCTGGAAAACAGCCATCGCGGCTACGTGATGGAATCGGGCGAGATCATCCTGTCCGGCAAGTCCGGCGACATGCTGCACGATCCCAAGGTGCGCGCGGCCTACTTGGGCGAAGTCGAAGAGCACGCCTGAGCCCGAGGTTCGTTGCGTGAAAAAGCCGGCGCGAGAGGATCGCGCCGGCTTTTTTTCATTTCACCATGACTCCAGCACCGCATTTCGCTGGACTGCGCCTAAGCCTGATACATCAGGTTTATCAATCGCTTATGTGAGTTCAGCATATGCCGGTGCATTCCCAAACCTGACCTGCTTCCCGCTTTGCTGGCTCTTATGAGGCTCTTGGAAACGGGTCTTTCCAAGGAGTCATCATGGCAAAGCTCAAGCTCACCAAGTCCGCCGTCGATGCGGCGCAACCCCAGGCGCAGGCCGTCGAGTTGCGGGATACCGTCGTACCGGGTTTTATGTGCAAGGTTACACCAGCGGGCCGCAAGGTGTTCATGCTCCAGTACCGCACGAACGCCGGGGAGCGCCGCAAACCCGCTTTGGGCCTGTACGGTGAACTCACCGTTGAGCAGGCTCGCGCTCTGGCGCAGGAATGGATGGCCGAGGTACGCCGTGGCGGCGACCCAAGCGCAGCCAAGGCCGCAGCGCGTTCCGCCCCTACGATCAAGGGGTTGTGCGGCAAGTTCATGGAGGACTACTCCAAACAGCGCAACAAGCCCAGCACCCAGGAAGGCTACCAAAGCGTCATCAACCGCAACATCATTCCCATCTTGGGCCAGGTCAAGGTGCAGGACGTGAAGCGCTCCGATGTGGCCGCAGCGATGAAGAAGATGGCGCATAAGCCCGCTGACGCAAACCGCACTTTCAGCGTCATGCGCCGCATGTTCAACCTGGCCGAAGTGTGGGGCTACAGGCCCGACGGTACCAGCCCGTGCCGCCATGTCCCGGTGTACCCCGACGGCAAGGCCACGCACCTCATCAGCGACGAAGACATGGGCAAGCTGTTCCGCCACCTGGCGCACATGGAAACGGAAGGGCTGGAGCACTACACCATCCCGCTGGCAATTCGCCTGCAATTCGAGTTCGCAGCCCGTCGTTCGGAAATCATCTCGCTCCAATGGCAATGGGTCGATCTGGAGAACCGCCGTATCGTCTAGCCCGACGGCAAGACCGGCGGCATGTCCAAGCCCATGAGCGAGGAAGCCTACCGACTGCTTTCCACCGCACCACGCCGGGATGGCTGCCCTTATGTCCTGCCCTCGCCCAATGACCCCGCCAAGGCCATCAGCGAAGGCGAGTATTACGGCGGCTGGAGCCGCGCCCTCAAGTCCGCAGGGGCTACACACGTCGGTACGCACGGCATCCGCCATCGCTCAACGACCGACATTGCCAATTCTGGCATTCCGGTGAAGGTCGGGATGGCGCTGACTGCGCACAAGACTGCGGCGATGTTCATGCGCTACGTTCACACTGAAGACGACCCGGTGCGCAAAGCGGCGGAGCTGGTGGCAAACCGGCGCAAAACCGTCGTCATGGGCAAAGCGTCAGCCGCGCAGGAAAGCACCACCACCGCATGACATAGCCGCTACGTCCTGCATTCGGACTGCCAAGATTCCGCCCTTGTTTTACGCACGCCAACGTGCACAGAACAGGGGCGGCTGCATTTCAAAATCATGCCAGTGTGAAGCATGGCCGTTGGCATCGGCGCTGCACGTCATGCAGTCATTCCCATGCTTGGCAACGTGCTATCGGCCTGTCATTGCGCGTGCATTCGCACTGTACGCCGAACTGCACTCGGCGCAGCCGTCGAACGTTCAGGCAACAGGATTGCCGCGCCGCCGCTGCATGGAAATCGCGTGCCGTTTGACATGAGAGCAACGGAAGGCGAGATAAAAGGACGCGGCACCTCGGCGCGCGTAAGGCCAGTCTGTTCAGGAGGTTGGCGCGGCACGGGCCGCATTGCGGCACCGTGCCGTTAAGATGCGCGAAGCCGCATGATAGCTGGCGTGGTCGCGTGCCACCCGCGCCGAGATATGCCCTGCTGCGCCAGAGCAACAAGGCGTCGAACCTCCCGAAGGCGAGTCAGCAAAGTGAGTCAGGACGCCCTGAATGGCGCGCTCGATGAAGCGGACTGGTGACTCACAAGGGGCTGTATCGGCCATGGAAAATAGGTCGTTAGGATGGGCTACGGCTACCAATGGGCGGCTGATCACCGTCGGAGGCAAGGTTAAAGGTTAAGCACATGACGTGATGCCCTCAGGTCGTTCACAAACCATTACTATCCTATCGGTCCAGGAAACACACCAACGCCAAGATTAATTTCACGAATTCAGCAGTAAGAGGCTTGGCAGAACTGGGAAAATGTGCACACAGGAGACCTCGCAGAGGGCAATATGGTTGAATTTCAGAATCCTTTTTTCACCAGCACGTCAGCAGAGGTGGAGGCCGAATATGTCGCGGGAGTCGATGCGTTGCAAGCAGGCGATTACAACGCTGCCAGCAGACATTTCGGAAATGCTGCGCGGGAAGGGCATGTCTCAGCGCTATTCAATCTGTCTCTCCTCTGGGGCGGAGGACGCGTAACGCCATACGACTTCGACCTGGCAGCAGACTGTTGGTACAAAGCCGCGGAGGCAGGACATCCGGGCGCTAAGACTGTGCTATGGCAGTTGGAGGCAGCGGATAGAGGTGGATTCGGGGCAGATAATCTAGCGAAATTTACCGCCGAGGCGAACGCAGGTAATAGCCTAGTACCTTCGATAATGATCTGTGCAGCCCGATTCTATGATGTGATCTGCCGCAAATATGGGGCAACAGTGGATGTTATTGCCCATGAACTGGATGCCGCTGCGACCAGTGATTTTTATTTCGTTCATTCCTTCATCAAGCGCACTGGTATTGATGCGAGATTTTATGGCGGCGGGTTGAGCCGATTGAAACCGGGATCAGCGGCAGATCAAATAACTGATGGACTGAATAAGCTGTACGTCGCAATGCGGCATTCTGGCGCAAGCGACAAGCTTGCCCTCATGGCTCGTTGCTCTATCGTGGGGCACATCATAGCAAAGTCGCCATACGGGGATCGTTCGCAACCTTTGTGTGGGCTGGATACGTTCTTTGATAACGATTTTTATTAAGAGACGGCGGATATGTTTGGAATTTTTGGTGGAAAACCAAAAGATGGACCTCCCAATAGCATTGGCGAGGCGAAAAAGCTGATGGAACGACTTGGCGCAGCTCGAGGCGGAGAGATTATCAGAGCTGCGGCCATGTCTGGAAACGTATTTTGCCAGGTATTTATGTCACAAATGGCACTTTGCCTCGTTGTTGACGGAGGGGGTGAAGAAATAAAACGTGACTTGGAGATGTTTACCGAAATGGCTGCAAAATCTGGGGATGCTGGATCGCAGTTCAATCTGGGCAAGTTGTATATGGCAAAGATTAATGCAAATGTGGAGTATTTTAGCCCTGACGATATTGAGAATATAAAACAGGCAAAACATTGGTATTCAATGGCCGCAAAGCAAGGACTTCGTGAGGCAAAAGCATCGCTCAAGAACCTAGAGGTTTTTGAATTTTAGTAGCAGCTATTGAGGTGGGTGATGGGTGCTATCGCGGGTGTATTGGTTGCCTTTTACCTAATTGGCAAGATTATTGAGTTGTTTGCCTGGAAGAGGTTTTTTAAAAAATATAGTGTAATGGTTTGGGTAAGTTCATTATCTGTATTTTTTATAATTTTTGTGATTTGGTTTACGCAAAGAGATAAGCCTTACGCCTTTCATCCGGCAATGTTTGTTGACTATGCGATCGCATGCGTTATCTTGCCTCTTGTTCGTATATTTTGGCGCGGAAGAAAAGGCGCAAAGAGAAACGAGATGGAAACTTAAAATTGGCAAAGGATGACTACCGCATCAGGATTCGAGAAATCGCTGAAGAGCGCGGCATTGTCCATCTTTGTCATTTCACGCCTGCCCCGAATCTAAACAGCATCATAGAGTACGGATTTCTTTGCCGCGACCATTTGTTCGCAGCTAGGCATTTTGCGTGCACCAGTTCGGATCATCGGCTTGATAGTGAAAATCGCGCCATCTCGGTTTCAATTTCTGCGATCAATCATAGAATGTTTGAAGGAAAAAGAGCGAAGTCAGGTCGAGAAGACTGGATTGTATTCATGCTTTGTCCGAGCATTCTGTGGACACACGAGTGCAGATTTTACTCCCGGAATGCCGCGCGACGTGAAATGCTCGGTCATAGCGGATTTTTGGGCGGACCATGGGCACTAAATGAAATGTTCTCACCGATATCTTCCCCACACGGCTTCACTGGCGAATCGTATCGAAGCGACACCGGCATTCCTGATTGCCTAACCACCTATTCAGATGCGGAAGTTCAAGTTCTCGAACCAATTTCTTCAAGCTATGTAATCGGGGCATGGGTAAGTCAACTTTCTTTAGCGGAGAAAGTGCAGCTTCATCTAAACCAGCTTAGTGGTCCGGAGAGGAATGTTCTAGTTCGGGATTTTTCTCCCAGGCTTTCAAACAAATTTGACTCATGGGGCTAGGAGTCGTCCAGTTTTGGCAGCAATGTACTTGGTAGTTGCGCGCCAGTTACCGCTGTACTGCCCTCGGAGCTGGCACCTAGGTGGCCCTTGAGCCATAAAGTACTGATGCCGGGTAAGGGCGGGAACCTACCCTAACCTGTTGCTCCGTAAAATCTTTCGCACCTCTGCCCGGATCACAAAAAACTTGACGCCGGACATTTTTCATCGCCAGGCTGGAAGAGGGCGGATGCCCGGACTCATGCTGGCGGCCGCTGGAACAGGCTGCGCAGCACGGCGATCAGGATGTCGCCCGCTGACGCCGCGCCATACAGCGCATGATCGATGGCCTGGCTGCGCGCCAGGGCCATGAGGCTGCCGGCCAATTCCTCGGCGGGGACGGGCGGCGTCCGTCCTGCGAGCGCGAACAATCGTTCCAGCAATTGCGCGTAGATCCGCCGCTGGTCCGCCATCAGCGCGGCGTAGGCCTGGCCGAACTCCGGATTGCGCGCGGCCAGCAGTTGCAGCTCGGTCGCGAGCAGGGCCTGGGAGGCATCCATGCCGAAGTCGCGCGCCCAAAGCTCCAGCGCCTCGAAGGCCTTGCCGAAGTCCTCGCCCGCCATGGCCACGCCGCCCGTGATGCGCTCGGCCTCCTGCGCCTTGTGCTGGCGCAGCAGGTCCAGCAGCAGGTCTTCCTTGCTCTGGAAATTGGAGTAGAAGGCGCCCTGGGTATAGCCGGCCTCCCTGGCGATATCGCGCACGCTGGTGGATGCGAAGCCGCGCTCGGCGACTTGCTTGCAGGCGGCGGCGATCAGGCGCTGGCGTGTCTGTTCCTGGCTCTCTTCTCGTGTCAGGCGGGGGCGTGGCATTTTAAATATCGATTGCTATCTGGATTGACTGGTTTTGCCGGATGAGGATACCATTTGCTATTCAAATATCATTTGATATCTGAAATGGGTGTATCCACGGATATGGCCGCGCCCACTTCACCCGGAGAGATCGCTACATGCACCATCAAGACCATCAGGCGCCGTTACAGGCAGGCGTCGCGCGCAACCAGGGTGTCCAGGCGCGGGAGCCTCGGGCCCGGCCCATCCGGCAGGCCTTCGTCACTGGCGCCACGGGCCTGCTGGGCAACAACCTGGTGCGCGAACTGGCGGCGCGTGGCATCGCGGTTCGGGCGCTGGCCAGGTCCGTGGACAAGGCGCGCAAGCAGCTCGCGGATCTGCCGCAGGTGCAAGTGGTGCATGGCGACATGGGCGAGGTCGGCGCCTTCGCCGACGCGCTGGCCGGCTGCGACGTGGTGTTCCATGCCGCCGCCCATTTCCGTGACAGCTACAAGGGCGGACGCCATTGGGACGAACTGCGGCGCATCAACGTGGACGGCACGGCGGCGCTGATTGCCGCCGCGCATGCCGCGGGCGTGCGCAGGTTCGTGCAGACGTCTTCGATTGCCGTGCTCGATGGATTGCCGGGCACGCTGATCGATGAGACCTGCGACCGCTTGCCGGCCGACGCCGACGACTACTACCGCAGCAAGATCCTGGCCGATGACGCGGTGCGCGCGTTCCTGCGCCAACATCCCGACATGCACGCGTGTTTCGTGCTGCCCGGCTGGATGTGGGGCCCCGGCGATATCGGGCCGACCTCGGCGGGGCAACTGGTCAACGACGTGGCGCGCGGCAAGCTGCCCGGCCTGGTGCCCGGCAGCTTCTCGGTGGTCGACGCCCGTGACGTGGCGCTGGCGCAGATCGCGGCGGCCGAGCGCGGCCGCCGGGGCGAACGCTATCTGGCGGCCGGGCGCCACATGGAAATGGGAGAACTGATCCCGCTGCTGGGGCAGGTGGCCGGAATTCCGGTGCCAACGCGCAAGCTGCCGCTGCCCTTGCTGTATGCGCTGGCGGCCGTACAGGAAGGCTATGCGCGGGTTTCGGGCAAGCCGGTGCTGCTGGGGCTGGCGACGGTGCGGCTGATGGCGCGCGAGGCGGGGCGGACCCGCTTCAATCCGGCCAAGAGCGAGCATGAACTGGGCCTGCGTTTTCGTCCGCTGGAGCAGACGCTGGCCGATACCGTGGGCTGGTATCGCCAGCATGGCTGGTTCTGAGCGCGTAGCAAGGGCGGCGCGCTGGGGCGCGGCCCTTGCGTGTTCGCGCGGGGCTCAGGCGGGAGCTGTCACCATGCGCTTCCGGCCTATCATCAGCGCGATGAACGCCGCGACGATGCCGGTCATGCCGGCCAGCACGAAGGCCGTCAGGTAGCTGCCTTGCGACTGGCGCACGAAGCCGGCCATCCAGGCCGCGCTGGCCGCGCCCAACTGGTGGCCGGCGACGATCCAGCCGAACACGATCGAGGCGTCGCGTTCGCCGAAGGCCTCGGTGGTCAGTCGCAGCGTGGGCGGCACGGTGGCGATCCAGTCCAGGCCGAAGAAGATGGCGAAGATCGACAGGCTGTAGAACGAGAAGTCGGAATAGGGCAGGTAGATCAGCGACAGCCCGCGCAGCCCGTAGTACACGAACAGCAGCTTGCGCGGATCGTAGCGGTCGGTGAGCCAGCCCGAGGCGGTGGTGCCGACCAGATCGAAGATGCCCATCAGCGCCAGCAGGCCGGCGGCCTGCACTTCGGGCATGCCATGGTCGCCGCAGAGCGCGATCAGGTGCGTGCCGACCAGACCGTTGGTGGTGAAGCCGCAGATGAAGAATGTGGCGAACAGGAACCAGAATGTGCGTGTGCGCGCGGCCCGGCCCAGCGCGCCAAAGGTGGCGGCGATCATGCCGGTGCGCGGCGCGGCCGGCGCTGGCGGCGAGGCAGGGTCGCTGCCGTACGGCACCAGTCCGACCTGCGCGGGCCGGTCCGGCACCAGCCACCAGGCCAGCGGCACCAGGGCCGCCGCGGCCGCGGCCACGGCCCAGACCACGCGGGTCCAGTCGCCGGAGGAAGCCAGCGCGGCGAGGGCGGGCAGGAACACCAGCGTGCCGGTCGCGGCGCTGGCGGTCAGCAGGCCCATCACCAGTCCGCGATGGACGCTGAACCAGCGGTTCACGACCGTGGCGCCCAGCACGATGGCGACCGCGCCCGAGCTGATGCCCGAGAACACGCCCCAGCTCAGCAGCAGGTGCCAGGGTTCGGTCATATAGGCGCTGGCCGCGCTGGACACGGCCATCAGGCTCAGCGCGCCGATGAGCACCCGGCGCAGGCCGAAGTGTTCCATCGCGGCGGCGGCGAAGGGGCCGACCAGGCCATACAGGAAGATCCCCAGCGCGGCGGCGAATGAAATCGACGTGCGGCTCCAGCCGAAGGATTCCTCCAGCGGCACCAGCAGCACGCTGGGCGTGGACCGCAGGCCGGCCGACACCAGCAGCGACAGGAAGATCACCGCGACGACCACGAAGGCGTACCGCTGGCCGGCGCGGCGGAACGGGAATGGGGGCTGGGGTATACTCATGTTACTGACCGGTACGTGTTGGGATGTGCGAATCGTACGTACCGGTCAGTAACGCCGTCAAGTTGTTTTTGCGCGACCGGGCGGCCCGTCTTTGCACAGGAGCGACACATGGCCAGCAAATCCACCGCTGCGCGCAAGCGTCCGGCCGCCGGCGCGGCGGACGCGCAATCTTCGGACAAGCCGCTGCTGGCGGCGGACCGGATACGGCGCACCGCCAGGGAAATGTTCTACCGCGACGGCATCCGCGCGGTGGGCGTGGACGCCATCGTCACCCAGGCGGGCGTGACCAAGCCCAGCCTGTATCGCAGCTTCGCGTCCAAGGATGAGCTGGCGGCTGCCTATCTGCGCGACTACGACGCCGAGTTCTGGGGGCGCTTCAATGCCGCCTGCGACGCGCATCCGGGCGATCCGAGGGCGCAGTTGATGGCCTACCTGACCGGCCTGAGCCAGCGCGCCGTGCAGGCCGGCTACCGGGGTTGCGGCCTGACCAACGCCGCCGTCGAGTACCCGGAGGATCCGCATCCGGCGCGCGCCGTGGCCGTCGAGCACAAGGTCGAGCTGCGCCGGCGGCTGGCCGACATGGCGCGCGGCATGGGCGCGACCGATCCGCAGGCGCTGGGCGACGGCCTGCTGTTGCTGCTCGAAGGGGCGTTCGTATCCAGCCAGCTGTTCCACGAGGGCGGACCCGCCGGGCAACTGGCCCAGGCCGCCGGACGGCTGATCGACGCCTGGGTCGGTCCGACGCCGGATGTTGCGCCGCAGCGCGCGGGCGATTGAGGCGCGGCCGGTCTAGTTCGATAGGTTTAGGGGCTAGTCCGCATTAAGCAAGAGATGAAAATCTGATAGGAAAATTGCATTGCGGCGCGGGTCGCGCGGATCTAGCATGGGCTGATGCTGGTTCCTAGTCGTGAGTTCTCCGGGAGAGAATCATGAGCGATGCCACGTTGAAGCATGCACGCATGTCCGACGAGCTGGAACGGACCCTGATCGAAGAGGCCATCCAGGCGCAAGCCTTGTCGGACGGGCCCTTCGGACGCCAGGCCTGGCGGCGACTGAAGCTGCGCATGGCGGCCTTCGGCGGCGCCTTGGGCGAGATGCTGCATGACATGGATGCCGGACGTCGACACCATCCGGTGATTTCTGCCTATCGGGACTCCTCCCGCAAGGGCAAGTGAAAAGACGCCAGCGCGATGCTGGCGTCTTTTTTGTTTGCCACGGCCGGTTCCGCGCGGACGCCGCGCTACAGCAAGGTATCGGCCAGCAGATAGCCATCCAGCGCGATGATGCCGACGGTGGCCGCGATGGCCGCCCAGGCCCAGGCGCCGCGCAGCGCGTGCCGGCCCATGATGGACTTGCGGCAGGCCAGCAGCACCAGCGGCGCCAGCGCGAAGGGCAGGGCCAGGCTCAGGATCACCTGGCTCAGCACCAGCAGTCCGTCCGGATCCTGGCCGCCCGAGTAGCCCAGCAGACCCGCCGCGGCCGCGCCCGCGATCAGCCGGGTGACCAGCGCGCGGCGACGGTCGGACCAGTTCCTGCCGGCCTGGAAGCCGCGCGACAGGATGCGGCCGGCCAGCACGCCGGTGATGGTGGAGCTTTGCCCCGCGGCATACAGCGCCACCGCGAAGATGATGGCTGCGCCCGCGCCCAGCGTGTGGCCGATGGCCGCGTGCGCGTCGTCCAGGCTGGAGACGATCAGGCCGGGGCCTGACAGGGACGCGGCGGCCACGATCATGATGGCCGCGTTGATCAGCATGGCCACGCCCAGCGACAGCGCGGTGTCATTGCGCGCCACGCGCATCGCCATGTCGCGTGCGTCCGCAGGCAGGCTGCGGGCGCGTTCGGCCAGCGAGCCCGAATGCAGGTAGAGGTTGTGCGGCATCAGCGTCGCGCCCAGGATGCCCAGCGCGATCAGGAAGCCCTGCGGATCGCGCAGCGCGCTGCCGGTCTGGGCGACGCCTTGCGCGACCTCGGTCCAGGCGGGGTTGGCCTTGAACAGCAGGAACACGAACGATGCGGCCACGATGGCCAGCAGCACGGCGATGACGCGTTCGTGGCGGTCGGCGTTGCCGCGCGTCAGCGCCAGCACGGCGAAGGTGCCGACGCCGGTCACCGCCACGCCGCCCAGCAGGGGCAGGCCGAACAGCAGGCGCAGCGCGATGGCGCCGCCGACCAGCTCGGCCAGCGCGGTCGCGAGAATGGCGGCCTCGCCGGCCAGCCAGGCGGCCTTGGCCATGCGGGGGGAGAGGTGGCGCGCGGTCAGGGTGGCCAGATCCTGCCCGGTGGCCAGCGCCAGCCGCGATACCAGCACCTGGAAGCCCAGGGCCAGCAGCGCGGACGCGATGACCACCGACAGCAGGCCGTAGCCGAAGCCGCTGCCGCCGGCGATGTCGGTGGCCCAGTTGCCCGGGTCGATGTAGCCGACGGCGACCAGCAGGCCCGAGCCGACCATGCGCCGCATGCTGGCGGACAGCTGGGCGTTCTGCGCCAGGGCGGATTTGCCGCCCGACATCGCGACGATGAGTCCGGTCATGAACCACTCCTGAGAATGGTTCTCATTATTCTCTTGGGCAGAACGCCCGTCAAATTGATTTTCGCCAAGCCCGGGATAGGGCAGCCCAATGATGCGGCGGACGGCGCGCCCCGGCTGGCCGGGGCAGGCGTGGGGCGGCGGACCGGCCTCAGGCCTTCAGTCGCGCCTCCATGGTGATCTTCGCCTTCAGGACCTTGGATACCGGGCAGCCGGTCTCGGCCTTGCGGGCCGCGTCTTCAAAGGCCTGGGCGCTGGCGCCCGGGATGACGGCCTCCACGGTCAGGTGCACGGCGGTGATGGCGAAGCCGCCGTCGGCCTTGTCCAGCGTGACCTCCGCCTTGGTGTCCAGCCGCTGGGCGACCATGCCGGCCTCGGCCAGGATGTTGGACAGCGCCATGGTGAAGCAGCCGGCATGGGCCGCGCCCAGCAGTTCCTCGGGATTGGTGCCGGGCGTGTCGCCGAAGTGGGTGTTGAAGCCGTAGGGCTGTTCCTTGAGCGCGCCGCTTTGCGTGGAGATCGTGCCCTTGCCGGTTTTCAGATCGCCCGACCAGGCGGCGGTTGCGGTTTTCTTCATGGGGACTCCTTCATCAGGGAAAAGGGGAGGCGTCCGCCACGCCGGTGCGCCGTCGCGGCGAAGCCTGGCAGTCATGTTACGGCGACCGGGCGCGGGCCCGGGCAAGCCGATGTAACCGCAAGCCCGCGCCATTGCATCGACATCGCGTGCGCGCGCGGCGATGCGCTTGCCAGCAGGCGCGCGCGCCGTCACACTGGCCCTCGAACAATTACATACAGGTGCGGAATCAAGATGCTGGTGATCGACACGGAACAAACCCGCGGCGCGCTGTCCTTCGAGCAGGCCATCCCCGCCTTGCGCGAGGCCTTCGCGCAAGGCGCCCACGTGCCGGCCCGCCATGTGCACGCGATCGAGTCCGGCGGCGCGCATGGCACCTCGCTCATCATGCCGGCCTGGAACGAACGCGGTTATTTCGGCGTGAAGGTGATCAATATCTTTCCCGAGAACACGCGCCAGTCGCTGCCGGGCCTGCACGCGACCTACAACCTGTACAGCGCCCGCAGCGGCGTGCCGCTGGCGCAGGTCGACGGCGACATCGTCACGGTGTTCCGCACCGCCGGCGCGGCGGCGCTGGGCGCCTCGTACCTGGCGCGGCCGGACGCCGCCGTGTTGCTGATCGTGGGTTCCGGCCGCATCGCCGGATTGCTGGCGCAGGCGATGCGCGCGGTCCGGCCGATCCGCAAGGTGCTGGTGTGGAACCTGCGGCCGGCCGGCGCGCAGGCGCTGGCCGAGGAACTGCGCGTGCAGGGTTACGACGCGGCCGCGACCGAGGATCTGGAAGCGGCGGTGCGGCAGGCTGACATCGTCAGCTGCGCCACCTTGTCCACCGTGCCGCTGGTGCATGGCGCCTGGCTGCAACCCGGCACGCACCTGGACCTGATCGGCAGCTTCAAGCCCGACATGATCGAAACCGACACGGCCTGCTTTGACGGCACGTCCGTCTATGTGGACACCGATGAAGCGCCGACCAAGGCCGGCGACCTGCTGGCCGCGTTCCAGGCCGGCGTGCTGAGGCGCGAAGACCTGCGCGGCACGCTGGCGGATCTGGTGTCGGGCAAGGCGCCGGGCCGGCGCGACGCGCGCGAGATCACCGTATTCAAGGCGGTCGGCAGCGCGCTGGAGGACCTGACGCTGGCGGCGCTGGTCTACGAGAACCGTGGCGGCGCAAGCCCGGCGGACAGGACGGTGTAGACGGCCATTCGGCGTGGCTGTACGGCGGCGGACGACTGAGACCCCCCCCGCCGATGCAACGGACTACAGTGCCTGCGCGGTGTTCTTCACGGCGTCCGGGTAGGCGGTCGCCTCGCCGCGCGAGCGCCAGGGGGCAAGGTCGCGAGCGCGCGAGGCAACGGCGCTTTCCCAGAGCTGATACGCGTCCTCGCCCAGCATCAGGCGCACCGGCGCGGCATCGCTGTCCACCATGTCGATGATCACCTGCGCGCCCTTGGCCGGATCGCCCATCTGCCGGCCGTCCTGCGAGGCGTAGTACTCGGCCACGCCCGCGTCCAGCGCCGCGTAGTCGGCGATCTCGCGCGCGGCTTTCATCGCCGCGCTG
The DNA here is from genome assembly GCF_018195695.1 of Achromobacter sp. Marseille-Q0513. NCBI lineage: Bacteria > Pseudomonadati > Pseudomonadota > Betaproteobacteria > Burkholderiales > Alcaligenaceae > Achromobacter > Achromobacter sp. Marseille-Q0513. Next base: position 22,035 of record NZ_JAGTJY010000093.1, read on the forward strand.
CCCGCGAAGCCGGTGCGGAAGGCGCCCGGCTCGATCAGCGTCACGCGCACGCCCAAGGGCTTGACCTCGTGGTGCAGCGCTTCGGTAAAGCCCTCCAGCGCGAACTTGGACGCGCAATACAGGCCGTTGGCCGGAAAGGCCACCAGACCGGCGATGCTGGTCAGGTTGAGGATGTGGCCGGCCTGGCGCGCCCGCATCTGCGGCAGCACCTCGCGCGACAGCTCGACGGCGGAAAAGAAGTTCAGTTCCATCTGCGCGCGGATCTGTTCGGACGTGAATTCCTCCAGCGCGCCATAGGAGCCCGCGCCCGCGATATTGGCGAGCACATCGATGCGGCCGAATGCCGCGTTCGCCGCCTCGAGCGCCTGTTTGCGCGCGTCCGGGGAGGTCACGTCCAGCGCCAGCGGCAGCGCGCGCGCGCCATGGCCGGCGGCGATGTCTCGCAGCGGCTCCAGCCGCCGGGCGGTGAGAACGGCGCGGTCGCCCCTGGCGAGCACGGCCTCGGCCAGCGCCTTGCCCAGGCCGGACGAAGCGCCCGTGATGAACCAGATCTTGCTCATGGTCTTGGTGTCCTTGGTGAAAAGTTCGGAGAGCGGCGTGTCGAAACGCCCAGACCGTATTCTGGAAAAACACCGATCTTTCGACTAGGGCGTATTATCGGCATACAGTTATTAGGATTACTTATCAATGATCGGCGACCACCTGCGCGACCTGCATGCCTTTCTCACGGTGTCCGAGGAACAGAATTTCACGCGCGCCGCCGTTCGGCTCGGCGTGTCGCAATCGGCCCTGAGCCAGACCATCCGCGCGCTGGAGGCGCGCATGGACATGCCGCTGTTCCTGCGCACCACGCGCAAGGTCTCGCTGACCGAGGCGGGCGAACGCCTGCGCGACGCGGTGGGGCCGGCGATGGAAGACATACAGCAGGGCCTGGCCGGGATGAGCGCGCTGCGCAGCCGGCCGGCGGGCACGATCCGCGTGTCGGCCGACGAATACGCCGTCCATGCCGTGCTGTGGCCCGCGCTGCCGGCCTTCCTGGCCAGCTACCCCGATATCCAGATCGAGATCACCACAGACTACGGCCTGGCCGATATCGTGGGGCAGCGCTACGACGCCGGGGTGCGCCGCGGCGGGCTGGTTGCCAGGGACATGATCGCGGTGCGCATCGGGCCGGACATCCCGATGGCGGTCGTGGCGTCCCCGGCCTATTTCGAGCGGCATCCCAAGCCCGCCAAGCCGCAGGCGTTGATCGAGCAGCGCTGCGTCAACCTGCGCCTGCCCGCGCAGGGCTATTTCGCCTGGACCTTCCGCAAGGGCGCGCAGGAACAGCGCATCAAGGTCGAGGGACAGTTGGTGGTCAACAGCTTGCCGCAGTTGGTCGAGGCCGCGCTGGCCGGCGTCG
>NZ_JAGTJY010000094.1:0-23388 GCF_018195695.1 Achromobacter sp. Marseille-Q0513
GCTCAAGCCCGGCCTGCGGCTGGCCTGGGACGGCCTGACTCGGCCGCGCTGGCTGGCCGGCACCTTCCTGCGCACGCTGCTGGCGCATGGCATGCCGCACTTCGAGAACTCCTTCGCCATGCGCGGCGCCCCCATCCTGTCGGCCTCGGTGCTGCGCGATTTCTCGGCCCGTGACCATCTGAGCTGGGAACACGTGGCCCGCATCCGCCGGCAATGGCCCGGCGCGCTGGTCATCAAGGGCATCCTGCACCCGGGCGACGCGGCGCTGGCGCGCGAGCATGGCGTGGACGGCATCATCGTCTCCAACCATGGCGGCCGCCAGCTCGACGGCGCGGTACCGCCGCTGCTGGCGCTGCCGGGCGTGCTGGACGCGGCCGGCGACATGCCGGTGATGCTGGACAGCGGCGTGCGCCGGGGCGGCGACGTGCTCAAGGCGCTGGCGCTGGGCGCGCGCTGCGTGTTCGTGGGCCGGCCCTTCAATTACGCGGCGGCCGTCGGCGGCGAGGCCGGCGTGGCGCACGCCATCGGCCTGCTGCGCGCCGAGGTCGACCGCAACATGGCCATGCTCGGCATCAACCGGCTCGACGAGCTGCATCCCGGCCTGCTGCGCCGCGACGAGCTGCCCGGGCGCTGACTCCGCCATGCCGGCGCGCGCGGCGCCTGTCGCCACGACGCCACGCGCCTGTCGCAACCCGCTGGCGCGAACGCCACGGCCCCCTGGACATCTCCGGGGCATAGAATGGCAGTTCCCTTGCTACGCGCCTGCCTCGCGGGCGCTCCGGTGCCGCCTCGTGTCCCTACGCCAATCCTCGTTTTTCCTGCGTTTTCTCACACTGGGCGCGCTGGCCCACCTCTACGTCGGCGCCCGCCTCATCCCCGACGGACTGCATCACGGCCCCGGCGCGGCCGCCGCCGTGCTGGCGCTGGTGCTGTCCTGCATCCTGATCCCGCTGGGCATGCTGGCCCGGTCCTCGGCGCGGCCGCCCTGGGGCGACCGGATCGCCTGGGTCGGGCTGATCGCGATGGGCCTGTTCTCGTCGCTGTTCGTCTTCACCGTGCTGCGCGACGCGCTGCTGCTGATCCTGTGGCTGGCCAGCCTAGCCGGCCTGGAATTGGGCTGGACCGCGCTGCGGCAGGCCTCGGCCTGGTGGGTGGCGACGCTGGCGCTGGCCGCCACCATCGTGGGCTTCGTCAACGCGCGCCGGCGCGCCCGCGTGGTCACGGTGGACGTGCCCATCGCCGGCCTGCCGCCCGACCTGGACGGCTTCACCATCGTGCAGATCAGCGACATCCACGTCGGCCCCACCATCAAGAAGCGCTACGTGCAGGCCATCGTCGACGCGGTCAACCAGGAATCGCCGGATCTCGTCGCCATCACCGGCGACGTGGTCGACGGCAGCGTCGAACAGCTGGCCGCGCAGGCCAGCCCGCTGGGCCAGCTGCGCGCGCCTTATGGCGTGTACCTGGTGACGGGCAACCATGAATACTATTCGGGCGCCGCGCCCTGGGTCGCCGAGTTCCGCCGCATGGGGCTGCGCGTGCTGATGAACGAGCACGCGCTGATCCATCCTTCCGGACTGCCGATGATCATCGCCGGCGTCACCGACTACAGCGCCGGCGCCTTCGATCCGCACCAGCGCAGCAATCCGGCGGCGGCCCTGGCCGGCGCGCCGGCCGATGCCTGGCCGCGCATCCTGCTGGCGCACCAGCCGCGCAGCGCGGCCGCCGCCGAGCCGCTGGGCTATACCCTGCAACTGTCGGGCCACACGCATGGCGGGCAGTTCTTTCCCTGGGGATTCTTCGTGCGCCTGCAGCAGCCCTATACCGCCGGACTGCACCGGCACGGCAAGATGTGGATCTACATCAGCCGCGGTACCGGCTATTGGGGACCGCCCAAGCGGCTGGGCGCGCCGTCCGAGATCACGCGACTGCGGCTGCGCGCCGCGCCAGGCCCCCGGGGCTGACGACGCACCGGCCGAGGGCCGCGCCAACCCGGCCAATCCGGGCCTGATCGCCACGCTCCCTGACGGGCCGGCGCTCAGGCGTCATCCGGCAATGGCCCGCGTTCCAGGTAGCTGGTCAGCGCGATGTCGCTGGTGGTGTTGGTGATGCCTTCGATCTTGTGGATGCGCGCCAGCAGCTGCTCCAGCGCCTGGGTATCGCTCACGCGCACCTTGAGCAGCATGGCGCTCTTGCCCGTGATGGTATGGATTTCCTCGACCTCGTTCAGCTCGGCCAGGCCCAGCACCTGCTGGGTGATGGTCCAGTTGTTGGTGTCCACGTGGACGAAGGCCAGCAGCGGCCGGCCGATCTTCGCGCCGTCGAGCCTGGCGGCGATGCCCTTGATCTGGCCATCGCGCTTCAGGCGCTTGACGCGCTCGTGCACGGCGGGCGCGGACAGGTTCAGCAGCTTGCCCAGTTCGGCATAGCTGGGCGTGGCGTCGGCGGCCAGCAGCGTTAATAGTTTTCGGTCGCGGTCGTCGAGATCTGACATTGGAATTGCGTTCCGCCGAATGGCGTTCGAACTTTTATGGAATAAAGGATTATCGGTGTAAACCCTTATTTTATTCCAATAAAATTCCGCGGATGCAGAACCGCAACACCCGCAGCCCCGTCCCCGCCCTGATGTTCGCCGTCAGCGTCGTGGGATCCAACGGCCTGGCGCTCAGCCCCATTCTTTCCGACGTGGCCCGGTCGTTCTCGACCACCCCGCTCACCATCAGCACGGCCATTTCCGCCTATGGCGCCGCCACCGCCGCCAGCGCCTTCTTCCTGGCCGCGCGCATCGACCGCATCGGCATTCGCCGCACGCTGCTGGGCGGCATGCTGGCGCTGATCGCCGCGCTGTTGCTGTCCGCCGCCGCGCCGCACTGGCTGGCGCTGACGCTGGCCCAGGCCGTGGCCGGCACGGCCGCCGGCGTCATCCTGCCCGCCGCCTACGGCTCGGCCTCGCTGATCGCGCAGCCTGGCCAGGAGGCGCGCACGCTGGGCCGCGTCATCGCCGGCTGGTCGGTCTCACTGGTGGCCGGCGTGCCGCTGTCGGCGCTGATTGCCGACGCCATCGGCTGGCGCGCCACCTATGGCGTGCTGGCGTTGTGCGCCGCCATCGCCCTGCTGGGCCTGCGCCGCCTGCCCGAACGCCGCGCCGCCCATCCCGCGCCGCTGCGCCTGTCGCGCCTGTTGGCGCCGCTGTCATACCGCGACGTGCCGGCGCTGCTGCTGGGCTGCCTGGCGTTCTCGTCCGCCTTCTACGGCGTCTACGCCTTCCTGGCCGACCACGTGCGCCGCCTGCTGGCGCTGTCGGCCGGACAGGTGGGTTTCATCGCCTTCGCCTACGGCGCCGGCTTCATGCTGTCGGGCCTGCTGGGCGCGCGGCTGATCGAGCGCCTGGGCCCGCGCCGCGCGCTGCCGCTGGCGCTGGGCGCCGCCGCGCTGGTCTACCTGGCGCTGCTGCCCGCCGCGCAAGCGCTGCCGGCCGTGCTGATGGTCGCCGCCGTCTGGGGCGCGGCCTCGCAGCTGTGCCTGAACCTGCTGGTGCTGCTGCTGTCGCGCGCCCGCCCCGAGGAACGCGGCGCGGTGCTGGGCCTGAACACCTGCGTCACCTACCTGGGCGCCAGCCTGGGCACCGCCGTCGCCGGCACGCTGTACACCCACGCCGGCTTCGGCACGCTGGCCCTGTCCGCCAGCGGCGCCGTCGCGGTCGCCGCGCTGGGACTGCACTGGCGCCTGAACGCGCGCCGCGCCGCACGCGTTCAAGCCGGCACCGAAGCCCGCGCCAGCGCCTGAAGCGCCCAGCCTCCAGGCCCCGCCGTCCAGCGGGGCTTTTTTTCGTCCGACTCGGCTATGCTGCCGTTGCGCGCGGCTCCGTGACATCGCCGCGCCCATCACTATCAAGGAAGACAGAGTGACCGCCACCACGCCCCAAGCCGTCGACGCCCGACTGACCCGTTCCGCCATCTTCCTGGTGGCCACCCTAAACTCCGGCCCGGACGCCGAGGCCGCCGCGCGCGGCTTGTGCGCCGATATCGCCGGCCTGACCCGCAGCGTGGGCGTGCGCGCCGCCGACGACACGCTGTCCTGTGTCATGGGCATCGGCTCGCAGGCCTGGGACCGCCTGTTCGGCGCGCCGCGCCCGAAGGAACTGCATCCGTTCCGCGAGATCAAGGGCGTGCACCACGCCCCCGCCACGCCCGGCGACCTGCTGTTCCACCTGCGCGCCGAGCGCATGGACCTCTGTTTCGAGCTGTCCACGCTGATCATGGCGCGGCTGGACGGCGCGGTGACGGTGGCCGACACGGCCCAGGGCTTCAAGTATTTCGACGACCGCGACCTGCTCGGCTTCGTCGACGGCACGGAAAACCCGGTGGCCCAGGCCGCCCGCGACGCCACGCTGATCGGCGATGAGGACCAGGCCTTCAAGGGCGGCAGCTACGTCATCGTGCAGAAATACCTGCACGATATGAAAAAGTGGGACGAGATCCCGGTCGAGCAGCAGGAAAAGATCATCGGCCGCAAGAAGCTCTCCAACGTCGAGCTGGACGACGCGGCCAAGCCCAGCTACGCGCACAACGTGCTGACCGTCATCGAGAAGGATGGCCAGGAACAACCCATCCTGCGTGACAACATGCCCTTCGGCGACGCCGGCAAGGGCGAGTTCGGCACCTACTTCATCGGCTACGCGCGCTCGCCCTTGCGCATCGAGCGCATGCTCGACAACATGTTCCTGGGCAACCCGCCGGGCAACTACGACCGGCTGCTGGACGTCAGCCGCGCCGTGACCGGCTCGCTGTACTTCGTACCGCCGGCGGATTTCCTGGAAGACGCCGGGGAATAAGTCCCGCGCGCGTCCGCTCAAGCCGTGGCGGACGCGCCGCAGGCCTGCATGCGCTGCCACAGCCGGTTGACGGCCGGCCGCGTGCAGGCCTTCTGCTTGTAGGCCAGCATGGCCACCTCGACGTCCCAGTCGCGGCTGGCCAGCGGCGCCAGGCCCGCGGCCTCGTCCACCGAGCTTTCCGCCAGCCAGGCCACGCCCAGGCCCTGCGCCGCCAGGTCGCGCAGCACGTCCGACATCTCCGACTCGAACACCCGCGTTCCATGCAGCGGCCGCGCCGCGCCGTCGATGGCGGCATGGATCAGGCGGGCGAAATAGACGCTGGACGAATACATCAGCAAGGGCACCGGCGCTTCCGGCGTGCCCGGCAGGTCCCATTCACGCGATGCGATCCGCGCTCGGGCCGCGTAGGGCCGGATGATGTCGCCGCCCAGCGTCAGGCAGTCGAAGCGCGCCAGATCCAGCGGCAAGGGCTGGACGGCCTGGTGATAGCAGACCAGCAGGTCGATGGCTCCCGCCGTGAAAGCCGACACCGTATCGTGCACGTTGCCGGTCAGCAGCGTGCAGCTGCAGGCCTGTTCCGCGTCCCATTGCCGCCACCAGCCCGGCAGCCTCGTGGTGGCCAGCGCATAGGGCGCGGCCAGCCGGATCTGGTTGCGTCCCGGCGCGCCGCCGATGTCGGCGCGGGCCTCGGCCAGCTGGTTGATCAGCTCGATCGCGGTGGCGCGAAAGCGCTCGCCCGCGTCGGTGAGCTGGGTCGGATAGGCGTTGCGGTCGATCAGCCTGGCGCCCAGCCATTGCTCCAGGCTCTGGATGCGGCGGCTGAATGCCGCCTGCGACAGGTTGCGCAGCTCGGCCGCCCGCGTGAAGTTGCGCACCTCGGAAAGCGTGACGAAGTCCTGCAGCCATCTGGTGTCCATCGTGTTCCCCTTGTTTCCGGCCGGTCTTGCGCCAGCCGTGCGCGCGCCATGCGTAAGGCGCAATGCCGATGCGTCCGGCGCATGACGCCGCATGCGCGCTTCGCATTGGACGCCCGCGCCCGCGCCGGGGAGACTGTGCGCCAGCGTCTCCGTCGGCGAGCCGCGGATTTCAGGGAGTTTATACATGGACGAGAATCTCAGGGCGGCGGCCAAGGAATACATGGTGCGCTACGGCGGCGACACCTTCCCCAACCTGTTCCGCTCGGCGCGCGGCACCGTGGTGCGCGACGACACCGGACGCGAGATCCTGGATTTCACCTCCGGCCAGATGTGCGCCACCATCGGCCACAACCACCCGGCCATCGTCGAGGCGGTGCGGCTGGCGGGCGAGAACGCCTTCCACCTGTTCAGCGGCATGATCCCCGAGGTGGTCGCGCGGCTGGCCGCCACGCTGGCGCGCGACTGGATGCCGCCAGGCCTGTCCAAGTCCATCTTCGTCAACACCGGCTCCGAAAGCAACGAAGTGGCGCTGCGCATGGCCAAGATGCACACCCAGGGCTACGAGATCCTGGCGGTGGGCGGATCCTGGCACGGCGTGACCGGCGGCGTCAGCGGCGTGTCCTATGCCAGCGACCGCAAGGGCTACGGCGTGCACGTGCCCGGCGTCTACGTCATGCCGGAACCGAATATGTACCGCCCCTATATCGAGGGCATGGACCCCGAGGCCTCGGCCCTGGCCTGCCTGGAGATCGGCCTGAAGATGTTCGACATGGCCAGCGCCGGCCGCGCCGCCGCCATCATCGTCGAGCCGGTGATCAGCGCCGGCGGCGTGCTGGTGCCGCCGACGTCCTATATGCAGGCGCTGCGCCGCGCCGCCGACCAGCGCGGCATGCTGCTGATCTTCGACGAGGCGCAGACCGCTTTCGGCCGCATCGGCCATCGCACGGCGGCGGATTTCTTCGGCGTCACGCCCGACATCATGAGCCTGTCCAAGACCATGGGCGGCGGCCTGCCGCTGGCGGCCACCGTCACCACGCCGGCCATCGAGCAGGACATCCACCAGAAGGGCTTCACCTTCTATACCAGCCATGTGTCGGACCCGCTGCCGGCCACCGTGGGCCTGGCGGTGCTGGACACGCTCAAGCGCGAACGCCTGATGGAACGCGCGCGCACCCAGGGCGCCTACCTGCGCGGCCGCCTGCTCGAGCTGCAGCAGCGCCACGAAGCCATCGGCGACGTGCGCGGCGAAGGCCTGCTGCTGGGCGTGGAACTGGTGCAGGACCGCGCCACCAAGCAGCCCTTCCACGAACTGGGCGCGCTCACGACCCAGCGCTGCTTCGAACTGGGGCTCAGCATGAACATCCGCCGCCGTCCCGAGCGCGGCTCGGTCTGGCGCATCGCGCCGCCGCTGACCGTGTCCAACGACGAGATCGACCGCGCCGTCGCCATCCTGGACCAGGCCCTGGCCGAAAGCCACGACACGCTGGCCGCCCGGCGCCGCAAGGCCGGCTGAACGCCGGCCGGCGCCCGCGCCATCCATCGCGCGCCGCATGCGGCGGCCGCAAACCCAGATACCGGGAGGACATCGTCATGAACCTGTTGAGATCCGCCGCGCTGCTGGCGCTGGCCTGCGGCCTGGGCAGCGCCCACGCCGGACCCACGCTGGACGCGGTCAAGAAGAAAGGCTACGTGCAGTGCGGCGTGTCCACCGGCATCCAGGGCTTCTCTTCCGTGGACGCCAAGGGCGCCTGGCATGGCCTGGACATCGACATGTGCCGCGCCATCGCGGCGGCGGTGTTCAACGACGCCTCGCGTCACAAGGTGACGCCGCTGACCACCCAGCAACGCTTCACCGCGCTGCAATCGGGCGAAGTGGACGTGCTGACGCGCAACGCCACGCCCACGCTGGCGCGCGACACCACGCTGGGGCTGATCGGCGTGGCGGTCAACTACTATGACAGCCAGGGCGTGATGGTGTCGCGCAAGCTGGGCGTCAAGCGGCTGCGCGAGCTGGACGGCGCCACCATCTGCGTGCAGCCCGGCACCGTCACCGAGCTGGACCTGGCCGACTGGTTCCGCGCCAATTCGCTGTCGTTCAAGCCCGTGGTGATCGAGAAGTACGACGAGATCGTGCGCGCCTTCGCCGCCGGCCGCTGCGACGCCTTCACTTCCGACAAGTCCCAGCTGGCCGCGTCCCGCACCACGCTGGAGCGCCCCGCCGACTACGTGATCCTGGACGAGAACATCGCCAAGACGCCGCTGGGCCCGATGGTGCGCCAGGGCGATGAAAGCTGGTTCAACATCGTGCGCTGGTCGCTCAACGCCATGCTGGAGGCCGAGGAATTCGGCATCGGCTCGGCCAACGTCGACCGGATGCTGGACAGCCGCAATCCCAACGTGCAGCGCATCCTGGGCACGGCGCCCGGCATGGGCCGCAACCTGGGCGTGGACGACAAATGGGCTTACAGCATCATCAAGCAGGTCGGCAACTATGGCGAGAGCTACGAGGCCAACCTGGGCATGTCCAGCCCCATGCGGCTGCCGCGCGGGCTGAACGCGCAATGGCGCGACGGCGGACTGATGTACGGCTGGCCGATACGCTAGCCGGCAGGCCTGGGCGCCCCGCGCGCCAGGACCTGCCCTAGCCCCGGTCGCCGGCCACGGCCAGGGACGCGAACAGGCGGATCATCTCGGCCTGGCGGCGGCACTGGCTCTTGGCCAGCATCGACTTGATCTGCGCGCGCACCGTGGCCGGCTTCACCAGGAAGCGCCCGGCCAGCTCCTCGACCGTGCAGTCGTCCAGCAGGCCCGCCGCGACGCGGCATTCGGCGGGCGTGAAGCCGTACAGCGCCTGCAGCACCGCGTCGGGCGCGCGCCCGCCACGAGGATGCGCCAGGACCACCGCCAATGGCCGCTGCCATGGCTGCGTCATAGCCAGGTGCGGCGGCAGCGGCAGCACCTGCACGGCGATCCGCTCGCCGTCCGACGCCTGCAGCCCCAAGGCGCCGCCGCGCGCGCGCAGGGGCGCGGCGGCGGCGGCCAGCAGCCAGGCGAACGCGGCCTGCTGCGCCTGCGACGCGGGCTTGAGCCGCTGCCCCCGGGTCTCGAACAGCGCCCGAGGCGGCGCGAGCAGCGGACCGCCGGCATCATTGCCGAACAGCACCCGCCCGTCGGCTTCGACGATCCACATCGGCACGCTCAGGCTGTGCAGCGCCCCCAGGCCGATCGCCGCGACCTGTCGCAGCTCGGCGGTGCGATACCGCAGGAGCAGCACGCGCTTCAGATGCCCCGCGATCCGGTCGACGCGGGCGACGCCCTCGGGCGTGAAGCCGGGCACGTCCGCGTCGCGCTCGAACGAGATCGCCCACATGTCGCGCCCATGCTTGAGTTCCATCGCCGCCCAGCCGCCATAGCCATGCGCCGGCAACAACCCGCCGGCCATCGGATTGCGGCTCCGGGCCCGTGGCGACAGGTCGCGTTCGTCGATGAACCAGCCGCCGGCGAACCGGCCCGCGATGTCGCGGGTCGGATCGAACTGGCTGTAGTGTTCGAGATATTCGCCAAAGAAGGCCTGGAAGCGCTCGGGCTCGCGCGAGAAACACAACAGCGACGCCGGCGGCCCGATCAGGTCGGTATTCCATTGCATCAGCGTGCCGTGGCCGCAGCCCATCAGGCCGGCGACGCGCAGCATCGCCGGCGCGAGCCGCGTGTCGTCCAGGATGGCGTCGTACGCCGCGTCGATTATCGATTCTTCTTCTTGCGTACTGCGGCGCATGGCGGCTCTCCCATGGACGACGGCGCCTGGACCGATACGGATATCGGATCGCGGCATTAAAACCGATCGCCCCCATCGTGTCACTCTTCTTTTTGCGACGATCCGGCCGGCTCCGCCGGGCATCAACCGAGAGCCTGGCGGCGCTGTGCGCCGACACGCCCGGCCTCCTGCGCCCTTGGACAAGACTTTGAATTGACGTCCAGTCACGCGACCTGATAGCATCAGCACCAATTTCTGACGCCCTCCCGGTTCGCCGCGAGGGCGGTTCTTTTTGGTCTTCGACACATCAAAAGGAACCCTCGAAATGAAACATGACGTCTGCTCGCAGCAATCCTTGAATGCCCTCCTGGGCTTCAAGCTCCACGGCACCGGGCCGCAGCATGTGCTGGTCATGCACGACTGGCTGGGCGACCACACCAACTACGAAGCCATGCTGCCCTATCTGGACAGCACGACCTTCACCTATGCCTTCGTCGACCTGCGCGGGTATGGCCTGTCCAGGCATCTGGCGGCCACCTGCACCATCGATGAGATCGCCGCCGATGGTTTCGCCGTCGCGGATCATCTCGGCTGGAACCATTTCCATCTCGTCGGCCACTCCATGACCGGCATGGCAACGCAACGGATGGCGGCTGATGCCCCCGAGCGCATTCAAAGCGCGGTGGCGGTGTGCCCGATTTCCGCCGCAGGCAACCGGCTCCCCGAAGAGGCGGCCGCGTTCTTCGCCAGCACCTGCGACAACGACGATGCCTTTCGCCGCCTGATCCAGTTCGTGACGGGTGGCCTGTCGGACGGATGGGCCAACATGAAGCTGCGTCAGAACCGGGAGCGCACCGTGCCCGAGTGTCGTTCGCGTTACCTGCGCATGCTGACCACGACCCACTTCGTCGAAGACGTGCAGGGATTGGAAACGCCTTTCCTTGTGATCGTTGGAGACAAGGATCCGGGCTTGGGAGCGGACGCCATGAAGCAGACCTTCCTCGCTTGGCATCCCAACGCGGAACTGGCGACAGTCCCAAACTGCGGCCACTATCCAATGCAGGAGTGCCCGCCCTATTTCGTGCAACTCGTCGAGCGCTTCTTGTCGAGGAATGGGCGCTGACCAGCGCGGCAGGCCGCGGGCGCTGAGTGATTGAAACCGCCTGGCTGTGGCGTGGTCCGGCGGGAGTCGCCGTGAAATAAAAAAAGGCGGCCCGAAGGCCGCCCAGGGGGGGAAATCCCGAAGGAATCAGCAGCAGCCGATCCGCTTCTTGCCGCCGTAGCGGGCGTCCTGCCGTTCGCGGAAGAACGCCTCGTAGCTCATCGGCTCCTGATCCGGATGGGTGGCGCGCATGTGCTCCACATAGGTTTCGTAATCCGGCACGCCCACCATCAGCCGGAGCGTCTGCCCCAGGTAACGGCCGGCGGCGCCGGCGGCGGAAGTCATGTTGGAAAACAGCATGCGGCCTCCGTCAGGTTCAATCCGCGCCGGCCGCCGCGGCGCTGGGCAGCGGTTCGTACGGCGTTTCGCGCGAGGTCGGGCGGTTCTCGGCGCGGGCGCGCAGCGCGGCCCGGATGCCGAAGGTCACCGTGCTGATCACCACGAACATGAAGATCGCGCACAGGCCGGCGTTGATATAGTCGTTCAGCACCACGCGCGACATCTGCTCCAGCGACTTGGCCGGGGCCAGCACCTTGCCTTCGGCGATGGCGGCGTTGTACTTGGCGGCGTGCGCCAGGAAGCTGACCTTGGGGTCGGCGGCGAAGATCTTCTGCCAGCCGGCGGTCAGGGTGCAAGCCAGCAGCCACAGCGTCGGCAGCACGGCGACCCAGGCGTAGCGCTCGCGCTTCATCTTGAACAGCACCACGGCGCCCAGCGTCAGCGCGATCGCGGCCAGCATCTGGTTGGCGATGCCGAACAGCGGCCACAGCGTGTTGATGCCGCCCAGCGGATCGACCACGCCCTGGTACAGGAAGTAGCCCCAGGCCGCCACGCACAGGCCGGTGGCGATCAGGTTGGCCGGCAGCGACTCGGTGCGCTTGAGCGAGGGCGCGAAGGTGCCCAGCAGGTCCTGCAGCATGAAGCGACCGGCGCGGGTGCCCGCGTCGACGGCGGTCAGGATGAACAGCGCTTCGAACAGGATGGCGAAGTGATACCAGAACGCCATCATGGACGGGCCGCCGATGGCCTGGTGCAGGATGTGCGCCATGCCCACGGCCAGCGTCGGCGCGCCGCCGGCGCGCGAGATGATGGTGCTCTCGCCCACGTCCTTGGCGGTCTGCACCAGGTCGGCCGGCGTGATCACGAAGCCCCAGCTGGACACCACCTGGGCGACCTGGTCCGGCGTGGTGCCGATGACGGCGGCCGGGCTGTTCATGGCGTAGTAGATGCCCGGCTCGATCACGCAGGCGGCCACCAGCGCCATGATGGCGACGAAGGATTCCATCAGCATGCCGCCGTAGCCGATGTAGCGGGCCTGGGTTTCGTTCTCGATCAGCTTGGGCGTGGTGCCCGAGGAGATCAGCGCGTGGAAGCCCGACACCGCGCCGCAGGCGATGGTGATGAAGAGGAACGGGAACAGGTTGCCCGACCAGACCGGGCCGGAGCCGTCGACGAACTGGGTCAGCGCGGGCATCTTCAGCTCGGGCGCGACCACGACGATACCGATGGCCAGGCCGACGATGGTGCCGATCTTCAGGAAGGTCGACAGGTAGTCGCGCGGGGCCAGCAGCAGCCACACGGGCAGCACCGAGGCGATGAAGCCGTACACGATCAGGATCCAGGTCAGGCCCTTGCCGTCGAAGTCGAACAGCGGGCCCAGCACGGGATGCGCGGCCACGTCCTGGCCGAACACGATCGCGGCCATCAGGCCGACGAAGCCGATGATGGACACTTCGCCGATCTTGCCCGGGCGGATGTAGCGCAGGTACACGCCCATGAAGAGCGCGATGGGAATGGTGGCGGCCACCGTGAAGGTGCCCCACGGCGAATGCGTCAGCGCCTTCACCACGATCAGCGCCAGCACGGCCAGGATGATGACCATGATCATGAAGGCGCCGAACAGCGCGATCACGCCCGGGATCTTGCCCAGCTCGGACTTGACCAGGTCACCCAGCGAACGGCCGTCGCGGCGCGTCGAGATGAACAGGATGGTGAAGTCCTGCACGGCGCCGGCGAACACCACGCCGGCCAGGATCCACAGCATGCCGGGCAGGTAGCCCATCTGCGCGGCCAGCACGGGACCGACCAGCGGGCCTGCGCCGGCGATGGCGGCGAAGTGGTGGCCGAACAGCACGTGCTTGTTGGTGGGCACGTAGTCCAGGCCGTCATTGTGCTTCCAAGCCGGCGTCATGCGCGTCGGATCCAGCTGGAAGACCTTCTTGGCGATGAAGCGGCTGTAGTAACGGTATGCGATCAGATAGACGCATACGGCGGCGATCACCACCCATAGCGCATTGATGGTTTCCCCTCTGGCCAACGCCACGGTGCCCAGCGCGAACGCGCCCAGTACCGCGACAGCCAGCCAGACCAGGTGTTCACCCAGTCCCTTGCTGCTGGTTTGCATAAGTGCTCCTCTAGCCTCCCGCCATGCTTTTGGCGTGAAACGCTTTTTTCGTCTCGCGGAAGGCAGACTCGTTGTTGTGGGTGGGCTTACGCACGCGTCCGCCCGGCGCCAATGTCGGCGCGGGCGTTAGTATTTCGGTTTGCCCAGGCGCCAACAAGCGCGGAACTACGCAATGCCGCTACGTAGTACTACGCAATGCGCCGCAGCATAAAATGCCGTAATCCCTGCAATTTCCGACCTAAACCCTGCAATCGTCGCCCAATCCGGGAATGACGCAATGCAACATTCCGCGCTCCGCCCGCTTACCGTTCCATGAAACTGCGCCTGAAGATCCTGCTGCTGGCCGCCGTCCCCCTGCTGGCGGCGATGGCCGCCATCACGGTCGCCGTCTACCTGCAGGGGCTCAAGCTGGCGCAGATGGAAAAACAGGTGGTGGAAACCGCCTGGCTCGGCAGCAAGGAAAGCGAGCTGCGCCATTACGTCAGCCTGGCCTACAGCGCGGTCGCGCCGCTGCAGGAGGCCGGCGACGACCCGGCCACGCGCCAGCGCGCGCTGGACCTGCTGGCGCAGATGGAATTCGGCCGCGACGGCTATTTCTTCGTCTACGACCTGCAGGGCAAGAACCTGATGCACCCGCGCCAGCCCGACCTGGTCGGCCGCGAGCTCTGGGACCTGCGCGACACCCAGGACCAGCCGGTGATCCAGAACCTGCTGGCGGCCGCCCGGCGCGGCGGCCAGCAGGGCGAGGCCGTGCACTATCTATGGGAACGGCCGTCTACTCACCAGAACGAGGAAAAGCTTGGCTATGTGGTGGTGCTGGAGCGCTGGGGCTGGATGCTGGGCACCGGCATCTACCTGGACGACGTCAACCAGGCCCTGCAGCGCATCGACGCGGCGGCGCAGGCCAACATCCGCGACATGTTCGCCTGGGTGGCCGGCATCGCCGCCGTCTGCATCCTGGGCGTGGCCGCCTGCGGGCTGGCGCTGAACATCAGCGACCACCGCCAGTCCGACGCCAAGCTGCGCCTGATGGCGCGGCAGCTGGTGCGGACCCAGGAAGACGAGCGCGCGCGCCTGTCACGCGAGCTGCACGACGGCATCAGCCAGGTGCTGGTGTCGATCAAGCTGTCGCTGGAAGCGGCGCGCGAGCGGTTGCGCCAGGCGCTGGGCGCCGAGCCGCGCGCGCTGGCCCATATCGATGCCCCGCTGGGCGGCGCGCTGGACCGGCTGAACAATGCCGTGGGCGAGGTGCGCCGCATCTCGCACAATCTGCGCCCCACCCTGCTCGACGACCTGGGCCTGCCCGCCGCGCTGGAACACCTGGGCCGCGAATTCTCGCAACCCAGCCAGCACGGCGTGACGCCCCTGGCGGTGCGGCTGCACACCGACGGCCACCCGGTGAAGCTGCCCGACGCCTACGCCACCGCGCTGTTCCGCGTCACCCAGGAAGCGCTGACCAATGTGCTGCGCCACGCCGGCGCCACCCGCGCCGAGATGGTGCTGACCTACGGCGCGCGCGACCTGACCCTGAGCATCGCCGACGACGGCCACGGCTTCGACCATGCCGAAGTGCAGCAGGATCCGCGCCGGGGCATCGGCCTGCGCAACATGCGCGAGCGCATGGCGGCCCTGTCCGGCACCCTGGTGCTGCATTCCGGCGTTCAGGGCACCCTGTTGAAAGCCTGGCTGCCGCTGCCTGCGGCCGGCGCCCTCTCTCCGACCCACGACGCATGACCCGCCATAACGAAACCACCCGCCTGCTGCTGATCGACGACCACCCCCTGGTACGGGACGGGCTGCGCCTGCGCCTGGAGACCGTGCCCGGCCTGGCCGTGGTCGGCGAGGCCGGCAACGCCGCCGCCGCGCTCGCCTTCCTGCGCGGCTGCCTGGCCGAGGATCCGGACGGCGGCGCCTTGCCGCATCTGGCGCTGATGGACCTGAACATGCCCGGCGTGGGCGGACTGGAACTGGCCGCGCAGCTGCACGAGCGCTATCCGCAGATCGCGGTGCTGGTGCTGTCCATGCACGACAACCCGGAATACATGCTGCAGGCGGTGCGCGCCGGCGCGCGCGGCTATCTGCTCAAGGACGAGCCGGCGCAGGAAATCATCACCGCCATCGACGCCGTCATGGCCGGCCGCAGCTATTTCAGCGCCGCCGTCGCCGTGCGGCTGTCGCAGGCCAGCGCCCCCGCGACCCTCTTGACTCAGCGCGAGCGCGACGTGCTGCGCCACATCGCCGAGGGCCATGCCAACAAGCAGATCGCGCAGGCGCTGAACCTGTCGGTGCGCACCGTGGAAACCCACCGGCTGAACATCAAGCGCAAGCTCGGCATCGACGGCCAGGCCGAGCTGATCAAGTACGCGGTCGAGAACCGCGTGCTTTGAGAACAATCGGCACGGGCGCCCGTCCGCGCTGCGGTAGACTTGCGGGCAGACGACCCGATTCGGCCGCCAGGCCAGCACAGCATTGCCAGGAGTTCCCATGTCCATGGAAAAGCACTACACCGCCATCCTCCAAGAATTGGGGGAAGACCCCTCGCGCGAGGGGCTGGCCGACACGCCGGCGCGCGCCGCCAAGGCCATGCGCCACCTGTGCCGGGGCTACGAGCAGAACCTGGACGAGATCGTCAACGGCGCGCTGTTCACGTCCGACACGCGCGAGATCGTGCTGGTCAAGAACATCGAGCTGTATTCGCTCTGTGAACACCACATGCTGCCCTTCATCGGCAAGGCGCACGTCGCCTACCTGCCCAATGGCAAGGTGCTGGGCCTGTCCAAGGTCGCCCGCATCGTCGAGATGTACGCGCGCCGCCTGCAGATCCAGGAAAACCTCAGCCGCCAGATCGCCGAGGCCGTGCAGCAGGTGACCAACGCCGCCGGCGTGGCCGTGGTGCTGGAAGCCCAGCACATGTGCATGATGATGCGCGGCGTGGAAAAGCAGAACTCGTCCATGGTCACGTCCGTGATGCTGGGCGAATTCCACGACAACCCGTCCACCCGCGCCGAGTTCCTGAGCCTGATCCGTTAAGGGATCAGGCTGTCGGATGCCGGGCCGCCCAGGCCCGGCCCTCGATCCAGCTCCAGGCGGGCTGGCCCGCGCAATCAGCCGTGGCGGCTGCGGTGCCGCGCCAGCCGCTCGATCCCCGCCCAATCCCAGTCTATGCCCAGGCCCGGCGCCTGCGAGGGCACGCCGTGGCCGTCCTCGATGCGCATGCCCGACTGCGTGATCAGGTCCAGCTGCGGGATGTATTCCAGCCAGCGGCTGTTGGGCACCGCGCAGCACAGCGCCACGTGGATCTCCATCAGGAAGTGCGGGCAGACCGGCACGTTGTAGGCCTCGGCCATGTGCGCCACCTTCAGCCACGGCGTGATGCCGCCGATGCGGCCCACGTCCACCTGCACCACCGAGCAGGCGTCGCTCTGCAGGTAGTCCTTGAACTGCGACAGGCTGTACAGCGACTCGCCCACGGCGATCGGCAGCGTGGTCGAGGCCGACAGCCGCCGGTGCGCGTGCACGTCGTCGGCATGGATCGGCTCTTCCAGCCAGGCGATGTCCAGCGGCTCGAAGGCGCGCGCGCGGCGGATCGCCTCGGGTACCGAAAAGCCCTGGTTGGCGTCCACCATGATGTCCCAGTCGTCGCCCACGGCCTCGCGCACGGCGGCGATGCGCGCCACGTCCTCGGCCACATGAGGCCGCCCGACCTTGAGCTTGGCGCCATGAAAACCGTCCGCCCGGGCCTGTAGCGCGCCCTCGACCAGCGCCTCGGTCGGCAGGTGCAGCCAGCCGCCCTCGGTGGTGTAGAGCGGGATGCGGTCCTTGGCGCCGCCGGCCAGCCGGTGCAGCGGCAGGCCGGCGCGGCGCGCGCGCAGGTCCCACAGCGCCGTATCGATGGCGGCCAGCGCGATCGAGGTCAGCGCGCCCACCGTGGTGGCGTGCACCCGGTACATCAGCTCGCGCCACAACCCCTCCACATCGCCGGCCTCGCGGCCCGGCAGCATCGGCGCCAGGTGCTCGTCCAGCAGGCGCGCCACGGCCGAGCCGCCGGTGCCGATGGTATAGCTGTAGCCCACCCCGACCGCGCCGTCGCTGTCGGTGATGCGCACGATGGGCGTTTCCTGCCGCTCGAAGCTCTGCACCGCGTCGGTGCGCACGACCTTGGGCAACAGGTCGACCAGGAAGATCTCCACGGATGCGATGCGTGCCATGGTCGCCTCCGGCCGCTCAGCGGCTGGCTCCCTGCACCTCGGGCGGCAGGTTCACGCCGTGGAATTCCTTGTAGACGGCGTTGAGCTTGCCGTTCTGCAGGTTGTCGCGCACCCAGCCGTCCAGCCTGGCCTTCAAGGCCGGCTCGTTCTTGCGCAGGCCGATGCCCAGCATGTTCAGCCGCATGACGAACTTGGACTCCATCTGCTTGGCCGGCGCTTTTTCGTTGATGGTGCGCAGCAGGGCCGGCGCGGTGGCGAAGATGTCGGCCTGGCCGCTGACCACGGCGGTGATCGAGGTGGCGTCGTCGTCGAAGCGGATGATCTGCGCGTCCTTCGGCGCGATCTTGGTCAGCTCGGCATCGTTGGTGGTGCCGCGCGTGGCGATCACCTTCTTGTTGGACAGGTCGGCGGCGCTGGCCAGCGTCATGGACTTGGGCGCGCCCACCACGGCCAGGATGGCGGCATAGGGAACGGAGAAGTCCACCACCTTCTGGCGTTCCGGCGTGATCGACATGCTGGAGATCACGATGTCGGCCTTGTTCGTCTGCAGGAAGGGCACGCGGTTGGCGCCGGTGGTCGGCACGATCTCCAGCTCCACGCCCAGGTCCTGCGCCAGCAGGCGCGCGGTCTCGACATCCGAGCCGGTGGACTTGAGCGCGGCGTCCTTCATGCCGTAGGGCGGCACGCCCAGGTCGATGGCCACGCGCAGCTTCTTGGCGGCCAGGATGTCCTGCAACTGGTCGGCGCTTGCGGCGCCGGCCAGGCCCAGGGACAGCGCGGCGGCGAGCGCGGCGCCGGCCAGGCGGACGGCGGACTTGCGGGTGTGGCGGTGTTGCATGGTGGTCTCCTGTTTATCGATCTGGGCATGCCGCGATAGGGGCATGCGGCGCATGCGCTTGCCTGTGCTGCCGGGCGCGGTCCGGCAAGCGCCGCGCCCGTCCTGCTGATTCCGTCCAGCCGGCGCGCGGGCGAGCTACAGCCCGCTGCCCAGGAACTGGCGCAGCTCCGGCGTGGCGGGCGCGGCCAGCATGGCCGGCGCTCCCTCTTCCCAGACCTGCCCCTGGTGCATGAAGATGACCTTGTCGGCCACTTCCCGCGCGAAGGCCATCTCGTGCGTGACCAGGATCATGGTCATGCCCTCGGCGGCCAGCCGGCCGATCACCTTCAGCACCTCGCCGGTCAGCTCCGGGTCCAGCGCCGAGGTCACTTCGTCGAACAGCATGACCTTGGGCCGCATCGCCAGCGAGCGGGCGATCGCCACGCGCTGTTGCTGGCCGCCGGACAGCTGTTCGGGATAGTGTTCGGCCTTGTCGGCCAGGCCGACGTGCTCCAGCGCCTCCATCGCCAGCTCGCGCGCGGCCTCGGCCTTGATGCCCTTGACCGAGCGCGGCGCCAGCGTCACGTTCTGCAGCACCGTCATGTGCGGGAACAGGTTGTAGCTCTGGAACACGATGCCCACGTCGCGCCGCAGCGCGCGCAGGTCCAGGCCGGCGGCGTCGTGCAGCGCGTGGCCGCAGACGTGGATCGCGCCTTCGTCGGCGGTTTCCAGCCGGTCCATGCAGCGCAGCGCCGTGCTCTTGCCCGAGCCGCTCTTGCCGATCAAGGCCACCACCTCGCCCGCGTCCACGGAAAAGCTGATGCCGCGCAGCACATGGGTGCTGCCGAAGCGCTTGTGGACCTGCTTGAGTTCAACCACGGGATGCATTGAGTTTCCTCTCCAGGTAGCGGCTCCAGCGCGACAGCGGATAGCACATGGCGAAATACAGGATCGCGGCGCAGCCAAAGTAGATGAAGGGCTGGAAGGTCGAGTTGTTGAGGATCTTGGCGTTGTAGGCCAGCTCGGAATAACCGATCACCAGCGAGGCGATCGAGGTGTTCTTGATGATCTGCACCAGGAAGCCCACCGTGGGCGGCGTGGCGATGCGCAGCGCCTGCGGCAGGATCACCTTGCCCATGCGCTGCAGCCGCGACAGCCCCAGGCATTCGGCCGCCTCCCACTGGTTCCTGGGCACGGCCTGGATGCAGCCGCGCCAGATCTCGCCCAGGAAGGCGCTGGAATAGATCGTCATGGCCAGCGCCGCGGCCGCCAGCGCCGACAGCTCGCCCAGGCCGAACAGGCTGGGCCCGAAGAAGCACAGGCCCATCAGCACCAGCAGCGGCGTGCCCTGGATCAGCTGGATGTAGCCCGCCGCCAGCAGGCGCGGCGCGCGGCGCGGCGCCACCCGCGCCAGCGCCAGCAGCAGCCCGACCGCGCCGCCGCCCAGGAAGGTCCAGAACGACAGCTTGATCGTGCCCCAGGCGCCGGCCAGCAGATACCAGGCGTGTTCCGCGGGGATGAAGTTCATGGCGCGCCTCCTACAGCGGCGTGCCGAGCTTGCGCCGGCGCGGGAAGATGAAGCGGGCCAGCAGCCAGAAGCCGGCGCGCATCAGCAGGGACAGGGCCAGGTACAGGCCCCACAGCACCACGAAGACCTCGAAGTTGCGGTAGGTGTCCGACTGGATGCGGTTGGCCACGGCCAGCAATTCCTCGGCGCCCACCGCCGACATGATGCTGGAGGCCAGCATCAGCAGCACGAACTGGCTGGTCAGCGACGGGTACACGCGTTCCACCGCCGGCCGCAGCACCACGTGCCAGAACACCTGGCGCGGCGACAGCGCCAGGCATTCGCCGGCCTCCAGCTGGCCCTTGTGGATGGACTCGATGCCGGCGCGCATGATCTCGCAGGTATAGGCGCCGATATTGATCACCAGCGCCAGCACCGCGCCCGCCATGATGGGCAGCGTCACCCCGGCGCTGGACAGGCCGAAGATCAGGAAATAGCTCTGCACCAGCAGCGGTGTGTTGCGGATCGCCTCGACATAGGCGCCCGCCAGCCGGCGCAGCCAGGCCCGCCGGCTCAGGCGCGCCAGCGCGCACAGCGTGCCCAGCACGAAGCCCAGCACCGTGGCGCAGAATGACAGCTTGATGGTGACCCACGCGCCGTCCAGCAGCAGCGGCCATTGCTCCAGCACCGCCGCGAAATCGAACTGATAATTCACGGTCCCTCCCAGGATCGCGGCACGAGGCCCGTTCAGGCCGCGCGCGCGGCCGGCATGCAGGCCGGGCCGATCGGCTCGAAGGACTTGTAGGTCAGGATGAACTCGCGGTGTCCCAGCCCTTCGGACTTGCTGGGCGCGCCCAGCGCCACGTCGCGGACCTGGCCGTAGATCTCCTCGGCGACTTCCTGCAGCGTGCCGCGCCCCTCGATGATGCGGCCGGCGTCCACGTCCATGTCCTCGCCCAGCTTGCGGTAGGTGTCCGGGTTGGCGCAGACCTTGATGACCGGCGACACGGCCGAGCCCACCACCGAGCCGCGCCCGGTGGTGAACAGGATCACGTGCGAGCCGCAGGCGATCAGCTCGACGATCTCGGCGTTGTCGCTGATGTTGGGAAAGCCGAAGCGCGGCTCGCCGTCGGGCACCACGTCCAGCAGGTACAGACCGCCGAAGGGCGGCACGTCGCCCGGCTTGATGATGCCGTCGATGGGCGAGGCGCCGCTCTTGGCATAGGCGCCCAGCGATTTTTCCTCGATGGTCGACAGGCCGCCGTCGGCGTTGCCGGGCGCGAAGCTGCCATGCCCCATGATGCTGTAGTAGCGCGCGGCCTTGTTGACGCAGGCCACGATCTCCTCGCCCAGCTCGGGCGTGGCGGCGCGGCGCTTCATGTGGAACTCGCAGCCCACCAGCTCGCCGGTTTCCTCGAAGATACAGGTGGCGTCGTCCTCGATCAGCATGTCGAAGGCGCGGCCCACGGCCGGGTTGGCGCTGATGCCGCTGGTGCCGTCCGAGCCGCCGCAGATGGTGCCCACCACCAGTTCGCTCAGCGCCATCGGCACGCGCGTCTGGCGCGCCAGCGCGGCCGCCGTCTCGCGCACCCAGGCCACGCCCTCGGCGATCGTGCTGCGCGTGCCGCCGCGCTGCTGGATGGTCAGCGTGGCCACCGGCCGCCCGGAGTCGGCGATGGCCTGCTCCAGCTTGCGCTTGTTCATGCTCTCGCAACCCAGCGACACCAGCAGCGCCGCACCCACGTTGGGATGGGTGGCGATGGCCGTCATCATGCGCTCGGCATAGCTGTTTGGAAAACAGCCCGGAAAGCCGACCAGATGCACCTGCACGTCGCCTTCCAGATGGCGGAAGTCCAGCGTGATCTCGCGCGCCACGTGATGCGCGCACTCGACCAGATAGGCCACCACGATGACGTTGCGTATGCCCTTGCGGCCATCGGCGCGCGGATAGCCGCTCAGGGCCAGGGCGGTGGTTTTCATGGGGTGCATCTCAGTTCTCCAAAATGGCTGATGCCTTTCACGCAACACAACAGGTGCCCCCCCATCGGGATGCCATGGAGCCGGCTCCGCCGGTCCATAGGCATGCCCCCCTGGGGGGGAAGCGCGCAGCGCTTCGGGGGGGGTCAACCTATATAGCTATGGCCCTCTTCCAGCGTGTAGGTCGGCGTGTAATCGCTGTCGAGGTTGTGCGTATGGATGTGGTCCCCGGCCGCGACGGGCTGGGTCAGGCTGCCGATGACGGCGCCGTACTTCAGGATCTTCTCGCCCTTGGGCATCGCATGGCGCGCCAGCTTGTGGCCCAGGCCCAGCGGCGCGCGGACCGTGGCGTCGCCCTGCTCCAGCATCACCTTGGCGCCCGCCGCCAGCGGGCTGCACACGATCAAACAGTTGTCTTCGGGGGAGATCAGCAGCAGACGCGGATCGATCATGGCTTGTCTCTCGGTGGTTTTATGTGATTTCGTTTCGCGTATGAAATCAATTTTCAAACTTATGGTCAACCAGGGAAATCACCATTCCCGGCAGAAATCGCCGGAAATACGGGTAAACACTGGCATGCACGTCAATCTTCATTCCTCCTGCCCTGCCATTTTTCCCGTATATTTGTTTTATTGATGAAATTCATTTTTCAATAAAGTGACAGACACGGCCCGCAAGCCGCCTCAACAGGAGCAGAGACAGCATGACGCAACGTTTGCAGAACAAACGGGCGCTGGTGACCGCCGCCGGCAACGGCATCGGCCTGGCCAGCGCCCTGGCCATGGCGCGCGAAGGCGCCGAGGTCTGGGCCACCGACATCAACCAGGACGCGCTCGCCCAGCTGGCGCGGCAGGCGCAGGCCGAGGGCCTGGCCAAGCTGCACACGCGCGCGCTGAACGTGCTGGATACGCAGGCGGTGCAAGCCTGCGCCCAGGAGATCGGCGCGCTGGACGCGCTGTTCAACTGCGCCGGCCACGTCCACGCGGGCAACATCCTCGAATGCCCGGAATCCGATTGGGACTTCGCCATGGACCTGAACGCCAAGTCCATGCACCGCACGATCCGCGCCTTCCTGCCGGCCATGCTCGAACGCGGCGGCGGTTCCATCATCAACATGTCCTCGGCCGCTTCCAGCGTCAAGGGCGTGCCCAACCGCTACGCCTATGGCGCGTCCAAGGCCGCCGTGATCGGCCTGACCAAGGCGGTGGCCGCCGACTTCGTGGCGCGCGGCATCCGCTGCAACGCCATCTGCCCCGGCACCATCGAATCGCCCTCGCTGCGCGACCGCATCGCCACGCAGGCGCGCCAGGCCGGCACCGACGACGCGACCGTGCGCGCCGCCTTCGTGGCCCGCCAGCCCATCGGCCGCGTCGGCCGCGCCGAGGAAGTCGCGGCGCTGGCGGTCTACCTGGCCAGTGACGAATCCGCCTTCACCACCGGCACCATCCAGGTCATCGACGGCGGCTGGTCCAACTGACGCCGCCGCGTTCCTGCCCCAGACTTGCTGCCCCAGACTTCCGTCCCTATCCTTTTCCCTGATCCCCCATCCTCCCTTCCCTATTCAGGAGCCCGCATGAAACTCGTTCGCTACGGCCAGCCCGGCCAGGAAAAACCCGGCCTCATCGACGCCCAGGGCGCGCTGCGCGACCTGTCCGGCGTGGTCGCCGACATCGGCGGCGCCGCGCTGGCGCCCGAATCGCTGGCCCGCATCGCCGCGCTGGATGCGTCCACGCTGCCGCGCGTGGACGGCCAGCCGCGCCACGGCTGCCCGGTGGCCGGCGTCGGCAAGATCGTCTGCGTGGGCCTGG
>NZ_JAGTJY010000095.1:0-23371 GCF_018195695.1 Achromobacter sp. Marseille-Q0513
AAATCCCCGCCCCCCCTGGCGGCCATCACGGCGGCGCGGCGCAACGACGCGCCGGCCTCGTTCGGGTCGCGCGTCGAGACGCTGCTGGCCCAACGGCACATCGCCGCGCTCACGCCCCTGCTGCAGCAGCGTCCCGGCGAATTCGCGCGCAGGCTGGACGTGACCTTGCGCCGCTCGACCGAACCGGACGCCGTGCTGGACGCATTCGAAACGGTGGCGGCGCAAGCGTCCACGCCGATCCTGCTGCAGGTGCTGGCCCAGGCCCGGGCGCCCCGCCCCCTGCCCTTGCGGGCCTTCACGCCCAAGGGCGCACTGGCCAAGGTCTACGGCATCCAGGATCGCCGCGAGCCGCTGGCGCCCGAAGTGCTGGCGCGCGCCGCCCGGATCTGCCAGGACGCGCTCATCAAGCGCTTCGCCTCGCTGCCGCCGCTGGGCCGCAGCTTCGTCGACCCCGCGCTGCGCGACTACATCGTGCCGCTGGCGCAGCGCGCCGCATCGAAGTCATTGCGCACGCTGGTGCGCGGCAGTCGCCTGCCGCTGCCGGACACGCGCTTCATCCGCCTGTTCCTGTGGTGGAAGAACGGCCGCGCGCGCACGGACATCGACCTGTCCGCCGCCTTCTTCGACGCCAATTTCGTGTTCATGCAGACGGTCGCGTACTACAACCTGAAGGGCTTCGGCGGCTACCACAGCGGCGACATCGTCGACGCCCCGCAAGGCGCCTCGGAGTTCATCGACCTTGACATCGACGCCCTCGTCGAGAAAGGCATCCGCTACGTCGTCACGTCCATCAACTCCTACACTCAGCAACCGTATTGCGACCTGCCCGAGTGCTTCGCCGGCTGGATGGCCCGCGCCGATTTGGCCTCGGGCGAAGTGTACGAGCCACGCACGGTGGTCGACCGGATCGACATCGCGTCGGACACGCAGATCTGCCTGCCCTTCGTGATGGACCTGCATGAACGGCGCGTGATCTGGGCCGACCTGGGACTGACGTCCACGCCTCGCTGGAACAATGTGCGGAACAATCTGAGCGGGGTGTCCCTGATGCTGCGGGCATTGGTGCATACGCCTCGGCCGGATCTGGAGACGTTGTTTGACCTGCACGCGCGGGCGCGGGGAGAACGGATGGAGACGCCGCAGCAGGCCGAGACAGTATTTGCGCCTCACCAGGGGATTACGCCGTTCGATGTGGACGTGATTCGGTCACGGTTTCTTTGACGCGGGCATACCCAGTCAATTCAGCTCTCTTGCAGCCGATGGCTGATCGCCCTTAACCGTCCCGCGCGAGTAACCGGATTGCGGCAACAGCGCAGGCGCCGTGTTGGGCGGCGCGCACGATCCCGCTGGCCCGCCATCCGGCTCGAAGGGAATGCCATAGACCCGAAAGGTATAGGTAAGGATCGCAAAGACAGCGAATGACACGACACCCAGGCCGAGCAGCATGAGCCGCGGCTCCGTCAGGTGTTCCAACTTCACGGCGAATAGCCATTCACTGACTTTTGCCAGCGAGAAGCCGCCCGCAAACGCGGCAAACAACCTCGCCACGCGGTTGAAATTTCTCTCATCTTCGGCGGTATAGGGCGCGACCAGAATGGCGCTGCCCCATCCCAACACCGCGCCGACAGCCAACACCATCCAGGCCTGGCCAGGCCGCACTGTCGAGCAACAGCTCACGGTGCCGTAGAAAGCCGCCCAGACCAGCAATGCGCCGATAGGAGGGGACAACGCCAGAGTGACCCAGTAGGGTCCGAGCCATCGTTCAAGCCAGAACTTCTTCGGAATCTCCGACGTGCCCATATCCCATCTCCTCAGCTGTGGATTCGAAGAAACGATGCGATCGAAAACTCACGCCCGCGATTAACGCGAGGCGCCAATCTGCAATACCGAAAAATCGCGCTGCATGTAGCGATTCATCACCTGGGAAAAAATCGGATTCCCCGCATTCTCCGCCTTGGCGCCCGTCACGCTGACGACCGCCGCGCACAGCTTGTCCGACGGAACAGCGCGTCCGGACACCTCGGCAGTCACCACGCCCGCCATGTCCTGCTTCCATGCGGCGCCGATGCCCTCCACCGCCTGCTTGGCGATGGCGCAATCCGCATAGGACAGCGACATCACGACCGAGGGCGCATTGTTGACCTGCGCGTCCGCGATGATGCCGGCGAAGTATGGCGGAATGCCGCGTCCGCTCGATTCAGCCAGGGCCTTGAGCTTCCGCGCGGCGGAGTCCGTGTCTCCCGGCGCGGAAGACAACACCTTCACCGGATCGACCGCCGCAAGCCCCAGAACTGGCGAGATGATTGCCGCCTGCACGATACGGCCGCCGCCCGCGGGCACGGCTACCTTCAAGCCGTTCAGCGCGGCGGCAACGATGCCGCTGTCCGCCACGGACGGCGCGGGCTTGGCCAGGGCCGCCATGCCGCTTGGCGCCGACGCCTGGACCAGCGCCGTGTCCAGAGGCAGGACAAAGCTCGCCTTGCCCATGTCCCCTCTCCACGGATCGCGGCCGCTGGCCTTCGTCATGTCCATCTTGTTGGCCTCGCCATTGGCGATCAAGCCCGGCACACCGCCACCGACTTCGGTGAAATCGGCCTGCTTCAGGCTGGCCGCCAGCTTTGCCGCCGATTGCTTGTCCTTGAGCCCCCAGTAGGTGACATCGCCCGGCGCCTGACCGAACGCGGCGAAATACGAAAGCGTGTCGAACGGGATCTTGGCGTTCGTCGACCATTGGTCCAGGCCATAGCCGACGGATTGCAGCGGACGGATCCATTGCGCCAGGGCCAGCCGGCGCATGCCGTCAGGCGTCGAGCCGGACGGCTCCAGCGCGCGCCACGCCTGCACATCAATGAAGTACAGCTGCATGGCTTCCGGGACGGTCAGCACCTGTTCCGGAACCTGCTTCAAGGCTTGCTGCAAGGTTTGCGTGCTGTCCTGGGCCTGGGCCAGGGTCGTGAATCCAGTCATCAAACACAGTGCGAGGGCCTTCAAGCGCATCGGGGGATCTCCTGTTTGGGGTGCTTTCAGCGGTTGCGCGATGACTGTCCGCGTGTGGTACAGCCGAGGAAATAGCGCGGTCGGGGGAGTATATCAATGCGAAAAAAGGCTGAAGAAAGCCCGCAGTTGCACCGGCTTGAGGGTGCTTCAATATCGATGGATTCGAAAGAACCACGAGGCCCGGCACAGTGTTGCGCCCCGGTGCCATCAATACGCCACAACATCGTTTCGACGGATGGCGATAGTCCCAGACAGACGCCAACCCACTCCCTATATCATGGCGGACGTGTCAGCGAGATCTTGGTTCGGAGCAACAGCAGCGTCTAAATCAGGGGCTGCAAACTAAGTGCTTCAAATCAAGATTTGAAATGAACAAAAAAGGAAAAATCAATGACCAACAGGATTGCGCTCATACTCGCCCCCGGCTTTGCTGACTGGGAATATGCATTGATTGCAGGCACCGGCGGCCCCTTCTATGGGCTGGAGGTGGATTTTTTTGCATCTGCGCAGGGGAAGTTTCGCTCGCAGGGAGGCTTGGTCGTCGAGGTATCAAGAAGCATCGCGGAACTGACCGAATGGCATCCTGATGTTCTGGCGGTCATCGGCGGAACCATTTGGGAAACTGAAAATGCGCCGGATATCAGCTGGCTGCTCAAGGAACATCACGATCGTGGCGCAACGCTTGCGGGTATTTGTGGCGGGACGTTGGCGCTCGCACGCGCCGGTCTCCTGAACGACAGAGCTCATACCTCGAACGATCTCGGATTCTTGGAGCGAAACGTCAAAGACTATGCCGGCGGACATTGCTTCGTGCCCAGCGCCTGCGCGATATCGGACTCCCGTGTCATTACGGCCCCTGGCACTGCTCCAGTGAGCTTTGCCGCTGAGGTTTTCCGCGCGGCCGGAATGGAAGAAACGACAACCAGGCAGTTTAGAACCATGCTGGCTGCTGAGCATGGAAGCTACCCCTCAGTGAGCAAGTAGCCCATTGCGCTGCAGGCACGCTTCGTGGAGCGGTATCGCCAGCGGCGCTTGTTTTGCCGATGAATCTTGCCTGCCGTCTTGAGCGTGCCAACGAGAATTGCAGCGAACCGGGAGCGTCCTGGCGAGAGAATAGGCCAGGCATTCGACGCATAGACGTTGACGCCAACTGACCGGCCCCTCACGCCCGAATGAAATCCACCAAGGCCCGCAGCGCCGCGGGCAGGTGCCGCCGCCCGGAGTAGTAGAGAAAGAACCGGCCCGGCGGCGCAACGTAGTCCGCCAGCATCGCCACCAGCCGGCCCGCGGCCAGATCCTCGCGGACCATGGCCTCATAGACGTAGGCCACGCCTGCCCCGTCGCACGCGGCCTGGATCATCGGCACGTCGTCATCGAACACCAGAGGGCCGTTGACCTCGATGGCCAGCGGTTCGCCCTTCACCTGGAACTCCCAGGCGTAGCGGTGGCCGCTGGGAAAACGGCGACCAATGCAGGCATGACCGGGCAGCTCGCGCGGCGTCCGTGGCCTGCCGCGCAAGGCGAGATAGGACGGCGCGGCCACGCATGCGAAACGCTGCGGCGGCCCGACAGGCACAGCCACCATGCCCCCGGCCAGGCTCTCGCCGTAGCGGATACCCGCATCGAAGCCATCTCCAACGATGTCGGCCAGGCCATCATCGGTCACGACATCCACCTGCGCACGCGGATACTTCGCCACGAATCCCGCCAGCATCGGCGCCAGCACCAGCCGCGCCGCCGGGCGCGGCACATTCAGGCGCAGCGTGCCGGTTGGCTCGGCCTGCAAGGCGGTCATGTCCTCCAGCGCGTCAGCGACTTCCCGCAAGGCGGGATCGAGTCGATCCAGTAAACGCTGGCCCGCCTCGGTCGGTGTCACGCTGCGCGTGGTGCGGTGTAGAAGGCGCACGCCCAGCCGCTCTTCCAGACCGCGCATGGCGTGGCTCAAGGCCGAAGCGGACACGCCGCGCTCAGCCGCCGCCTTGCGGAAGCTGCGATGCCGCGCCACTGCCGCGAAGGCATCCAGTTCATGCAGGTCAGGCGTCATATTGATGAATTTGATTCAGTAGTTAATCAAGCATAACGCGGCTTATCAATTCCTATCCCCGGCGCGACACTGACGCTTTCTCAATGACCACAAGGTTTGACCATGCAGCAGCAACGACTCGGCAACGCCGACTTCACGATTTCGCCCATCGGGCTGGGCACCTGGGCCATCGCCGGACCAGGCTGGGAATTTGGCTGGGGCGCGCAGGACGACGCCCAGAGCCTGGCCGCACTGGAATACGCGGTGGAGCGCGGCGTGAACTGGATCGACACCGCCGCCGTCTATGGCCTGGGCCATGCCGAGGAAATCGTCGGCCAGCTCCTGCGCCGCGTGCCGGCCTCGCGCCGTCCGCTGGTGTTCACCAAGGGCAGTCTGGTCTGGGATCACGCGACTCGGCAGATCTCGCACTGCCTGGCGCCGGACTCGCTGGCGCGGGAGATCGACGCCAGCCTGCGCCGCCTCCAGGTCGAGCGCATCGACCTGTACCAGATCCACTGGCCGGCCTTCCCCCCTGGCGGCCCGGACGAAGGCATCGAGGCTGCGCTCTCGGTGCTGGACAGGGCGCGCCAACAGGGAAAGATCCGCGCCATCGGTGTCTCGAACTTTGACGTGGCCCAACTCAGGCGCGCCCAGGCGGTGACGGAGATCGCCTCGCTACAGCCGCCCTACTCGGCGCTGATGCGCGAGGTCGAGGCCGACATCCTGCCGTTCTGCGAGCAGGCCGGCATCGGCGTCATTGCCTATTCCACACTGCAATCGGGCCTGTTGACCGGCGCGATGACGCGCGAACGCATCGCCGGCCTGCCGGACGACGACTGGCGCAAGACCCGCAGTCCGGACTTCCAGGAGCCCCGCCTGACCAAGAACCTCGCCCTGGTCGAAGCCTTGCGCCGCATCGGGCAGCGCCACGGGCTGACGCCGGCGGCGGTGGCCATCGCCTGGGTGCTGCGGCAACCCGCCGTGACCGGCGCCATCGTCGGCGCGCGACGGCCGGAGCAGGTCGATGGGCTGCTGGGTGCGGCGCAATTGCGGTTGAGTGCGGATGAGCTGGCGGAGATCGCGCCCTTGCTGCCTGAGGGCATGGGTACTAATGTGCCGGAGGCGGCAGCTTCGTGAGTGGCGATCGAACCCTCGGTCCGCAGTCGTGGTGACAGCCACGACAATGCCTTAGCCGAGACAATCAACGGTCTGTACAAAGCCGAACTGATCCACCGTCGTCTGCCCTGGAAAAACCGGAAATCCGTCAAGCTGGCCACCCTGGACTGGGTCACCTGGTTCAACCATAAGCGCCTGCATTCACCAATCGGTTATATTCCGCCCGCCGAGGCTGAGGCAAACTACTACAACCAACTCGGCAGAACCGCCGACCAGGCCGTTTTACGACAGCCGCTGCGATACCCGGCGCGGTTCAGTAGCCCCAAGCCTCATGTCGGACCGGCAAGGCATTCAATTCACGCCGGCGATCCTCCCACTCCGGTAGAAACGTCCGCATCAGCGCCTTGAAGTGCTCGTTGTGGGTGGGTTCCAGCAAATGGACTAGTTCATGGATGACGATGTACTCCAAGCAGCCCGGAGGCTTCTTGGCCAGTTCGGTATTGAGGCGGATCGAGCGCCTAGTCGGCGAACAGCTCCCCCATTTCGTCTTCATATGCTGGACGTGAAGGCGCGGCGCATCCAGTCCAAGAGTACGGCACCACCTCTCAACCAATAAACTGGCGCGCTCGCGCACCTGATCACGATACCAGCGCGAAAGCACGGCCTCCCGCACCGCCAGGCCAGCACCTTGTTTTACAGCCAACACCAGAGTACGGTGTCGGAGCGTCACCGTCGGTGCACCATCGGTCTCCACCAGCTTGAGCAAGTAGCGGCGGCCCCAGACGTAGTGACTCTCGCGCTCCATGTACTCGCGTGATGGCTCGCGCTCCTGCTCAGCCATGCTCTGGCGCTGGCTCTTGATCCAGGCCAGCTTGGACAGGGCGAACACACGAACCGTGTCGAGCGCCATATGCGTCGGGGCGGAAATGCGCACACGTCCATTCGGCGGCAATACCGTCAGATGGACGTTGCGGATGTCCTTGAAGATCACCTCCGCCTCGATGCCCCCAAGCGCGATGCGAGCCAGCATTAGTACTCGCCTCGGGCCTTGAGGATCAAGAAGATGCGCTCCACCTGCTCCGCATCTTGCAGCAACTCATACAGCGCTGCCTTGATGATGTTCTCTTTCGCCGGATTGCCTCGCCAACTGTCCGGCCTTATCGCCTTGACGGTCTTGTCGATGAGTAGCGCCAACGCAAGCGCTGGACTCCGGACGTCTACGTCACCGTAGAGCAGCGTCGGCTCGGCAACGTGGCTTGCCGGTCGCGCCTCAAGCCAAGGCAGCAGGTTGTTATAAAGCGCGCGGCGCCCTGGCGTGGTCAACTCGATCGGCGCATCCTCTGCGCGGCCCGCTTCCACATCCTTCACCAGTCGCGCAATGCGCAGCAAGTACTGTTCGTACTCTTCCGCCTTCTCCTTGCGCAGCTTAATGATACCGTCCAGCAGCGCCGACATGCGCTCGTAGAACGCCGGATCGTTCAAGTGCTCCTTGACGATCTTGCTGCGCACGTTATTCTCGATCGTCTCGGCGATCGCATCGCGGTTGCCTTTGAGCTCACCGAGCTTCGCGGCGATGGCATCGGCAATGCCCGTCTTGACGATCAAGTCCAGCAGGCTGACTCCCTCGAACGGCGAGATCTGCCGTGGCTCGTCGGCCTCAATGTAGGTGTCGATCAGGTGCCGCATGTCGGCCTCGTAGGGCTTCAGGTCCAGCGTCTCGCCGCTGGCCTTGCGCACGATCTCACGCAGCTTTACATAGTAGTCAAGCAACCCCCGCAGGCGTGCACCGTCAGCCTCGGCGTAGCCAGCCGCCGCCAATTCGTCGGCCACGTTGGCCCAAGCGCGCAACAGCGCGACCACGCCCTTGTAGAGCATCACACGCTGCGGTTCGCGGGCGGCCAGATCGCTGACGATCTCGGTGTTGCCGCAAAAGTAGCGGATGTGCTCCAGCTCACCACGGGGAACCACCACCGGCTCGCACAGCAGCGCCAGCGCCTCTAGCGCATCGTCTAGACGCTTGCGGCCGATCTCCAACCGGTTCTGCATCAGCACGTCAGAGTCGGCGCCGCCCGTGCTGTGGTCCAGCTCCGAGGTGTAGACGGCAATCGCTTTCTCCACCTTCTTGAACAGGTCCTTGTAGTCGACGATGTAGCCGAAATCCTTGTCATCACCGTCCAGGCGATTGGTGCGGCAGATGGCCTGAAACAGGCCATGGTCCTGCATCGATTTGTCGATGTACAGGTAGGTGCACGGCGGCGCGTCGAAGCCCGTAAGCAGTTTGTCCACCACCACCAGCAGCTTCATATTCGCCGGCTCGCTGGCAAACAGCGCCTTCGCCCATTCCTCGTAGGTCTCGGTAGGGCTCATGCCCGGTTTGGCTTGCACGCCCTTGAGCAGCTCTGTGTACGTATTGAAGATGAACTGCTTGTCGCTCTCGGTATTGGCGCCGACCTCCTCGGTCGTCACGTCCTTGGCCTGCGGGTTGTACGAGGTGACGGTGGCGCACCGGCCTTTGAACGGCGTTTTTTGCAGCAGCGCGAAGTACTTGCAGGCTTCAAAGATGCTCGAGGCGACCAGGATAGCGTTGCCCCGCTCGGTCGACAACCGCGGCTTCACGCTGAAGTCGAACACGATGTCGGCCACCACGCGCTCCATGCGCGAGCGCGAGCTCAGTACCTGCTGCATGGTGCCCCACTTGGCTTTCAGCTCCTGCCTCTGCCAGGCATTCAGACCGCGCGTCTTGGCCTCGAACCAGGCGTCGATCTTCGCCGGCGAGCCCAGCCGCTGATCGATGTCGCGGGCCTCGTACACCAGGTCCAGCACTACCTCGTCTTCCACCGCCTCGCCGAATTTGTAGGTGTGGATGTAGTCCCCGAACACCTCCAGGCTGGACTGCTTGTCTGCCTTGAGCAGCGGCGTCCCGGTGAAGCCGATAAATACAGCCTCGGGCAGCAATGCCTTCATCACTCGGTGCAGCCGGCCGCTTTGCGTGCGGTGGCATTCATCGACGAACACGAACAGCTCGCCCACGGCCGTCGCCGGCTGCGTCTGGAGCTCTTCCAGAAAGGCCTCGAACTCCTTCTTATCGCGGCCACGCGTCTCCACGCCAAACTTGTGCACAAGCGAGCACAGCAGCCGTGGCGCGGGCTGCGCCAGCTGCATCATCAGGTCGCGGCCGCTGCGGCTGCGGCGCAGCTTCTCGCCTGCATCAGTGAACACGCGCTGGATCTGCTTGTCCAGCTCGTCGCGGTCGGTAACGATCACCACGCGCGCCTGCGGCCGGCTCTCCAGAATCCAGCGCGCCAGCAGCACCATCACGATGCTCTTGCCGCTGCCCTGCGTGTGCCACAGGATGCCACCCTTGCGCTGCGCCACATGCGCTCGGGCCGCCTGAATGCCAAAGTACTGGTGCACGCGTGGCAGCTTCTTGACGCCGCCGTCAAACAGCACGAAGTCGTGCATCAGCTCGATCAGCCGCGCCTTGTCGCACATCTTCAGCAGGTACTTGTCGAGCTTGAAGCGGCTGTCGTCGGCCTCGTCTTCTTTCCATTTCAGGAACATCTTCTCGGGCGTACCGATCGTGCCGTAGCGCAACCCTTCGGAATCGTTGCCGGCAAAGACAAACTGCACCGTGCTGAAGAAGGCCTCGTGGAACATTGGCTGCTGGTTCGACAGGCACTGGCGGATGCCGTCGCCCACCGACACCCTGCTGTTCTTCAACTCGATCACGCCGATGGCGATGCCGTTGACGTACAGCACCAGGTCGGGCCGCCGCGTGCGGTCGCCTTTCAGTGTTACTTCCTCTGCGATGGCGAAGTCGTTGGCCTCCGGATGCTGCCAATCGATCAGCTCGACGGTCTGCGTCTTGGTGCCCGCGGCGAGCAGCACCTGCACGCCGTAACGCAGCATGCCGTACACGGCCTGATTGTTCGCATAGAGCGTGCGATGGTGATTTCCGGCCTCACTGCGCAAACGCAGCAGTGCAGCACTGATCTGCGTGGGCGTGACGCCCCGCTTGGCAAGCCAAGAGGTGAGAAGGCTCTCTTCGATGTTGGCGTTACACTCGCGGTCCGACCAGTCGCCCAGATAGCGCCAATCGAGTTCGTCGCGGAACAGCGCGAGTACACGGTCCTGAGTGGCGCGTTCGGGTTGTCCTATCGAGGACATGGGGCGACTCCTCCTGGGGTTGTAAGACGGTCAGCTAGCGAACAGCGTCTGGCACTCGGTGATAGCAGTGGCGATGCGCTCGTCGGAGAACAGCTCGCGCGACAGTTTGGGCAACCATTCCGGATGCGCGGCGATGACGCGTTTAACGCCGTGCACGTCGGCCGGCTCGCTATTAGCCGTCAAGTCCACCATCGCCATATCGACGGTCGCTAGCAGTTCCAGTTCGTCGGTCTTGCGATAGTGGAATCGCTCCAGCCATTCCAGCGTTGCCGCGCCATACCACTGCTCGAAGTAGCACTGCGCCTGCTCGATCTTGTCGCCAGCGACGAAACCTTCGTACTTCTCATTGCGCAGCGCCCGCACATAGCCATTCTTCAACGCGATCTGCTCCGGGCCCTTGTACTTGGTGTTCGGATCATATGGACCGGCGGCCTTCTTCAAATAGCCCTCGGCCCGGCCGTCGGCATGGCGGTGCAGCAGGTAGGTCAGCTTCACGCGGCGCTTGCGCGGCAGGGGAAACTGCTCACTGCCGA
Organism: Achromobacter sp. Marseille-Q0513; assembly: GCF_018195695.1. Classification (NCBI taxonomy): domain Bacteria; kingdom Pseudomonadati; phylum Pseudomonadota; class Betaproteobacteria; order Burkholderiales; family Alcaligenaceae; genus Achromobacter; species Achromobacter sp. Marseille-Q0513. The sequence goes on from NZ_JAGTJY010000095.1 coordinate 10,837, forward strand.
AATGTTTGGCCAGCATGCCGATCACAACAGCTTCGTTGATCTGCCAGTTGTGCGCGGGTTGGCCGGATGGCATATTGGCTATTGGCTTGGTGGGCAACGGAATGATGTTCGAGGCAGGTTTGACCAGACGAATACGGCCGGTGAGCAGCGCTTGCATCATGCCTTGCTTTACGCCGCACGCCTTCCAAAGACGCTTCTCGACTAGAGCAATGTCTGAGTCCATGTCTGCTAAGACTGACGCGATTGCCTTCTGTTCGTCCTCCGTTGGAGGAAGCTGAAAACTGAAACCAACAAAGTCCTTCTGGTACAAATGACTAATCGTCGATCCTGCCGCCAACTGATCAAGGAATTCGATGAAAATACTGGAGCAAAGCAAATAGTAGAAAAAACCGGGATGAAAGGCCTTACCCAATGGCCGGACAACAAAGATGCCACTATTAAGCGTAGCTGGTTTGGGCAGCGAGGTAACGATTCCTACCTTGCCGATAGTCCCATCCTTCGTCACCAAGACATCATCGATCGTCAACTGAATATTCGGATCTTGCTTATACCGCGTGGCTTCGACATGACTGCATTCATCCCAATCAATTGCTCCACCTCGAAGCTCGGTTCCCGTGACCAAATAGAAGTCACCTACCGACAGATACTCCTTGGTCGTCAACCCTTGCCACCCGATTCTTGCCTTCAGGATTGCGGATTGGCCCAGCACCTTTGATTCCCACTTACCACTGAACCCCGGCAAGCGCTTCTTGCCGGTGAGCAGTTCCTGCATGGAGCCTTGTTTGATCTGGCACTTCTTGGCCAGCAGCAGCTCCAGGGATTCGATCAGGGCATCCGCATCAGCGAGCGCTTCGGCGATGGCTCGTTGTTCTTCGATCCGTGGAATGGCCAGCACAAAGTCTCGCACATCTTTGCTCGTGATGTTTGGATCCTTTCGACTACTACTGGCCACGGAGCGCCAGTGGTCGGCGCGGTGATTTAGCACTCGAAGCAAATAACGCGAGTCGACACTGCCGTTGCGTGGACGGATGGCTGTAAGCGCTTGATTGACCGCTGCGGGAAGACTAAGACGACCGGTACGACCAATTTGATTCAGACCGCCGTACATCGCGACGAGCACCGTTCCAGATGGATAGACTCGAAGGCTGGTTTCCGCCAACGCTTCGGGTGTCACTCTCTCTTCAGTAGACCGAATGTCGCTGTTGTTCAGATCCAGCGTCTTAACCCATGCAATGGTTCCGCCCTTGTAATAGCGGTCGTACGCCGAGCGCGGCGGCGTTGTACCCGAAGACGTCTCAGCCAACTCGCCGATGGAGGCGACGTGCCATTCGTGAGGAATGATTCCTATATCTGTCACCTGAAACTCTGAGCTGTCCAGGTTGTAGGTGGCACGCAATTCTCTCACCTCCATGCGAACCCCATTCTCTCCAGATGCCGCCTCACCCGTGCTTCCAGCTCCACCACGCGCTCGTTCAGCTGTGGCAACGGCGCCTCGTAGCGCTCCGCCAGTTCCTTCACTCGCACCGTCAACTGCTGGCTCAGCCTGTCCATCTCGCTGTGTAGCGCCGCATCCAGCGTAGCGAGCCATTTATCGTCCACCACCAGCATCTGCACTTCGGTCTCGGTGAGCTCCGGGTACTTCGCATACGCCGCTGCATCCAGCGCCGCATCGGCCTCCTTCATGCGCTTCTTCAACGCCGATTCTTCGGCCGCGAGCTTCAGCCAGTCGAGCAGGATACGCAGCTCTTCGGCGACTGGTTCTTCGACATCGCCGCCGGCAGCCGCCAGCGCCTCTCCTGACTTACCGCCTTTGGCTGCCTTGATCTCGGCCTTCACCTCGCCTTCGATCTCGCGAAGCCGGTCCTTCACCGCCGCGACATTGATCTTGTCGAACCCCGCGAAGGCTCCGTCCTCCCCACCGTGCTCCTCCTGCAGCTCGGCAAGCCTTGCGATCACGCCTTCCAGCTCGGTCTGCAACACCAGCAGCGCGGCCTGCTCCTTCGCGAAGTAGCGCGCCACGATCAGGGGCTTGGGCACTAGGTCGCAGGCCCAGCCCTTGTCCCTGGGCTTACCTTTCTTGTCAGTCTCGATCACCCGGTAGGTCTGCGCCTTCCAGCCGTCGGCAGCGATTGCGTAGCAATCGTCCTGCATGGCCTGAGCCCAGTAGTCCATCAGGTGCTGGTAGACGGCATAGGCGTCAATAAGCGGCTGGCCGAGATAGTGGGCGAGCAGGCCTTCGGAGAGTTCGTCAATCACGCGCCGGGGCTGGGTTTCGGGCGTGTTGGGACGCAGCGCTTTCAGCGCCTGGGCCTGCGCGTCACCCCACGTGGCAAAATGCGCGCTCATGCGCGCGATGAAGCCGGCGAACTCGGGATGGCCCTGAATGGTGGACGTGATCGCCGCCATGTCGACAGCCAGATCGACGTAACCGGGGCGGTTAGGCCGGAACAGCGCGCGCTCGAGCTGCGGGCACACTGCCCAGTAGTGGCTGACCAGACTGTCGGCCGCCGTGACGTCGACTTCGGGGATACCGCCCCGCAGGTGGCCTTCGATGTCATGCCGGTCTTCGGGCAACTTGCTGTCGATGTAACGCGGCAGGTTGAGATTATGCTCGTTCTTCTCGATGTCGCGCAGGCTCACCTGCCGTGCATAGCGCGGCACGTCCTGCCGGCGTTGGAAGGTGTCGATGATGCGGTGGATGTCGCGCTCGCGCAGCCGGTTCTTGGGGCCGTCCTTTATGAAGGTTTGACTGGCATCGACCATGAAGATGCCAGTGCCGGCGGCCACACGCTCGGCCGCGCGCGACTTGTCGACGACGACAATGCAGGCCGGGATGCCTGTGCCGTAGAACAAGTTGGCCGGCAGGCCGATGATGGCTTCGAGGTAGCCCTTGCGAATAAGCGCACGCCGGATGTCGGCTTCGGCATTGCCGCGGAACAGCACGCCGTGCGGCAGGATGCAGGCCGCGCGGCCGGTGCTCTTGAGCGAGCGCACAATGTGCAGCAGATAGGCGTAGTCACCCTGCTTGGCCGGCGGCATGCCGAAGCCTTCGAAGCGCTGCCAGGGGTCGCGCAGCGGGTCGATCCCGGTGCTCCAGCGCTTATCGGAAAACGGCGGATTCGCGACCACGTAATCGAAGACCTTAAGGCTTTCGTTGCCCGTCTTGCCATCGCGGAACTTGGGGTCGGCCAGCGTGTTGCCCTGCTTAATCTCGGCCGTGGGCTGGTCGTGCAGGATCATGTTCATGCGCGCCAGGCCGCTCGTGGCTGCATCTTTCTCCTGACCGTACAGCGCCACCTTGGTCGGCGCCGCGTCAGCCACCTTCAGCAACAGTGAACCCGAGCCACAGGTCGGGTCGTACACGGTGGTCTGATGCGTGGTCGGCGCTGTGGCGATGCCCAACACCGCCGCGATGACGCGGCTCACCTCGGCCGGCGTATAGAACTGCCCCTTGCTCTTGCCACTTTCAGTGGCGAAGTGCTGCATCAGGTACTCGTAGGCGTCACCTAGGATATCGTCGCCATCGGCCCGGTTCTTCGAGAAATCGAGCGCCTTGTTCTCGAAGATCGCCACCAGGTCGGTCAGCCGGTCCACCATCTCCTTGCCGGTGCCGAGCTTGGCGGCGTCGTTGAAGTCCGGAAAGTCGGACAGCGACAGCTGCGCGTTGGCCGCCACCAACGGAGCGATGATCTTCTTGTTGATCTGGTCGCCGATATCGCTCTTGCTCTTCAGCGCCACCATGTCGGCGAAGCTGGCGCCTGGCGGGATACTAAGCGGTTGGTAAGGCTTGCCGGCATACTTGTCGCTGACATACTTAATGAACAGCAGCACCAGCACATAGTCCTTGTACTGGCTGGCGTCCATGCCGCCACGCAGCGCGTCGCAACTATGCCAGAGCGAAGAATAGAGTTCTGATTTCTTGAGAGCCATTGATTTCGCGAGTGGCGTTCAGCGTAAGACGGACAAAGCCAGTGAATGTACAGAAAAATAGCCGCTGAGGACTGCGGCTATCTTTGACAGCGGGATTACTCCCACTCAATCGTCGCAGGCGGCTTGCTCGACACGTCATACACCACCCGGTTAATTCCGCGAACCTCATTGATAATCCGCGAAGAAACCCGAGCCAGCAGCGGATGCGGCAGCGGCGCCCAGTCGGCCGTCATGAAGTCAAACGTCTGCACCGCGCGCAGCGCGACGACATACTCATACGTCCGACCATCGCCCATCACCCCCACCGACTTCACCGGCAGGAACACGGCGAACGCCTGCGACGTCAGCTCGTACCAGGTCAGGCCGCTGGCCTCGTCCTTGGTATTGCGCAGCTCTTCGATGAAGATCGCATCGGCGCGACGCAGCAGTTCGGCGTACTCGTGCTTGACCTCGCCCAGGATCCGCACGCCCAGGCCGGGGCCGGGGAACGGGTGGCGGTAGACCATCTGCGGCGGCAGGCCCAGGGCCACGCCCAGTTCGCGGACTTCGTCCTTGAACAGTTCGCGCAGCGGCTCCAGCAGCTTCAGGTTCAGCGTGTCGGGCAGGCCGCCGACGTTGTGGTGCGACTTGATCGAAGTGGCCTTGCCGGTCTTGGCGCCGGCCGATTCGATGACGTCGGGGTAAATGGTGCCCTGGGCCAGCCACTTGGCGCTCTTCTGCTTGCCGGCCTGGTCCTGGAACACTTCCACGAATTCGCGGCCGATGATCTTGCGCTTGGCTTCGGGATCGGCCACGCCAGACAGCTTGCCCATGAACTGGGCAGTCGCGTCGATGTGGATGATCTTGACGCCCATGTTCTCGGCGAAGGTCTGCATGACCTGCTTGCCTTCGTCCAGGCGCAGCAGGCCGTGGTCGACGAAGACGCAGGTGAGCTTGTCGCCGATGGCCTTGTGGATCAGGGCCGCGGCCACCGAGGAATCCACGCCGCCGGACAGGCCCAGGATGACTTCGTCGTCGCCGACCTGCTCGCGGATGCGGGCCACGGCTTCAGCCACGTAGTCGGGCATGTTCCAGTCGCCCTGGCAGCCGCAGATCTCGTTGACGAAGCGCGACAGCATGGCCTTGCCCTGCACGGTGTGCGTGACTTCGGGGTGGAACTGCACGGCGTAGAACTTGCGGTCTTCGTCGGCCATGCCGGCGATCGGGCAGGACGGCGTGGACGCCATCAGCTTGAAGCCCGGCGGCAGCGCGGTGACCTTGTCGCCGTGGCTCATCCAGACCTTGAGCATGCCGTGGCCTTCGTCCGTCGTGAAGTCGGCCAGGCCGTCGAGCAGCTTGGTGTGGCCGTGCGCGCGGACTTCGGCGTAGCCGAATTCACGGTGGTCGGAGAAGCTGACGACACCGCCCAGCTGCTGCGCCATGGACTGCATGCCGTAGCAGATGCCCAGCACCGGCACGCCCAGCTCGAACACGGCGTGCGGCACGCGCATGGAGCCTTCTTCGTAGGCCGAGGCGTGGCTGCCGGACAGGATGATGCCCTTCAGGCCCTGGGCCAGCTGTTCGCGCACGAAGGCGTCGTCGACGTCGCCCGGGTGGACTTCGGAATAGACGCCAGCTTCGCGGACGCGACGGGCGATCAGTTGGGTGACTTGCGAACCGTAGTCCAGGATGAGGATGCGCTGGTGCATGAGACTCTACCTATTGGAAATAAAACCGCACCGGCAGAACCGCTGACTGATTTTGCGATTCTGCCGGTGCGCGATGCCTGACATTGTAGTTGACTGTGCGGATCAGTCGGCGCGGTAGTTGGGCGCTTCCTTGGTGATCTGCACGTCGTGCACGTGCGACTCGCGCACGCCCGCGGAGGTGATCTCCACGAATTCGGTCTTGGTGCGCATGTCGTCGATGGTGGCGCAGCCGCAGTAGCCCATCGAGGCGCGGATGCCGCCGACCAGCTGGTAAATGATGGCCAGCACGCTGCCCTTGTAGGGGACGCGGCCTTCGATGCCTTCGGGGACCAGCTTGTCGGCGTTGTTGGCCGGGTCCTGGAAGTATCGGTCGGCCGAGCCTTCCGTCATGGCGCCCAGGCTGCCCATGCCGCGGTACGACTTGTACGAACGGCCCTGGAACAGCACGACTTCGCCGGGGGACTCTTCCGTGCCGGCGAACATGCCGCCCATCATGCAGGCGGAGGCGCCGGCGGCGATGGCCTTGGCCACGTCGCCCGAGTAGCGGATGCCGCCGTCGGCGATGAGCGGCACGCCCGTGCCTTCCAGCGCCTTGGCCACGTCGGAGATCGCGGTGATCTGCGGCACGCCCACGCCCGCGACGATGCGGGTGGTGCAGATGGAGCCGGGGCCGATGCCGACCTTGACGCCGTCAGCGCCGTACTCGACCAGCGCGCGCGCGGCGGCGGCGGTGGCGATGTTGCCGCCGATGACTTCAACCTTGGGGAAATTCTGCTTGACCCAGCGCACGCCTTCCAGCACGCCACGGGAGTGACCATGCGCGGTGTCGACGATCAGCACGTCGACGCCCGCGGCGACCAGCTTCTCGACGCGCTCTTCGGTGCCGGCGCCCACGCCCACCGCCGCGCCCACGCGCAGCTGGCCCAGGGCGTCCTTGTTGGCGACCGGGTGCTCGGTGTTCTTGACGATGTCCTTGACCGTGGCCAAGCCGCGCAGCTCGAAACCGTCGTTGACGATCAGCACGCGCTCCAGGCGATGCTTGTGCATCAGGGCCTGGGCTTCGTCCAGCGTGGCGCCTTCCTTCATCGTGACCAGGCGATCCTGCGGGGTCATGATGTTGCGCAGCGGCTGGTCGAGGTTCTCTTCGAAGCGCAGGTCGCGGTTGGTGACGATGCCGACCAGCTTGCCGCCTTCGACCACCGGCAGGCCGGAGATGCCGTGCTGGCGCTGCAGCGCGATGGCGTCGCGCACCTTCATCAGCGGGGTGACGGTGACCGGATCGATCACGATGCCGAACTCGTGACGCTTGACGCGGGCCACTTCACGGGCCTGGGCGTCGGCGGACAGGTTCTTGTGGATGATCCCGATGCCACCCTCTTGCGCCATGGCGATGGCCAGGCGCGACTCCGTCACGGTGTCCATGGCGGCGGACACAAGCGGGATGTTCAGGGTGATGTTGCGAGACAGGCGCGTGGCCAGGGAAGTGTCGCGAGGCAGGACCTCGGAATACGCAGGCACCAGCAACACATCGTCGAAGGTGAGCGCTTTTTGTACGAGACGCATGGGTAACTCCGGGCGCAAAGCAAGATTATACGCCGCGCAGGCAATTTTTCTAGGTGTTCTCCCTAGGAAAATTTTGGGGGACTTTATGAATCAAGCACTTAGCGGCCGCAAAAGCGCCCTTCCCGGTTGACGGCTTCGTGGTCATCGCCCGTCGGCGCACGCCAGACCTGTCAGGCTGGTCGGGGCGTGTTTATTTAGGGACGCGCTCGTTGCCTTTCTCCAACAGAAATTCATCTGCTCCCTATTTTTTGACGCATCTGATCCTTCACATCGCAGCAGTCGCAAAAACGCTGATATCTTGCGTGCGCGGAGTCGAAAGGCCCGGTTGCACACGACACGATCCGGCAGCCGCTCCAGCGGCTCAAACCCACGGAATCTCTCCCCAAAACATGAAAAAAACTCTGATCGCCGCCGCCCTGTTCGCTGGCTTCGCCGGCGCTGCCCAGGCGGAAACGTCCGTCACCCTGTACGGCGTGATCGACACCGGACTCGGCTACAACAAGATCAGCGGCGCCGCCGACGGCTACAACGGCAGCCGGGTCGGCATGATCAACGGCATGCAGAACGGTTCGCGTTGGGGCCTGCGCGGCTCGGAAGACCTGGGCGACGGCCTGCGCGCCGTCTTCCAACTGGAGTCGGCCTTCAACTCCGGCAACGGCAAGCAAGGCGCCGGCGTGGCCGGCCAGGGCTCGCGCCTCTTCGATCGCCAGTCCACGATCGGCCTGGCCAGCGACAGCTGGGGCCGCCTGGACTTCGGCCGCCAGACCAATATCGCGTCGAAGTACTTCGAATCGATCGATCCGTTTGGCACCAACTACGGCATGGCCAGCATGGGCGTCGGCATGAGCGCGGCCAATATGCAGCGCTATGACAACATGGTCATGTACCAGACCCCGTCGTTCAGCGGCCTGCAATTCGGCGTCGGCTACTCGTTCAGCGCCAACGACGAAAGCCTGGCCCGCGGCCGCGTGAACTTCCGCACGGCGGACAACCTCCGCGCCCTGACGACCGGCGTGCGCTACGTCAACGGCCCGCTGAACGTCGCGCTGACCTACGACCAGTTGAACCCGTCGAACGCGGAAGCCAAGAACGCCGGCCAGGTCACCCCGCGCTCGTTCATGATTGGCGGTTCGTACGACTTCGAAGTGGTCAAGCTGGCCCTGGCCTATGCGCGCACCACCAACGGCTGGTTCGCCATTTCCAACCCCACTGGCGCCAGCGGGGAAATGGTCCGCGATCGCAAGGTCACCGACCTGGGCTTTGGCTCCAACGCCGCGACCAAGGACTTCAAAGCCAACTCCTACATGGTCGGCCTGTCGGCCCCGATCGGCGGCGCGTCCAGCGTGTTCACCTCCTGGCAGCACGTGTCGGCCAACGACAAGCTGACCGAGGATGACGCCACGATGAACATCTTCTCGCTGGGCTACACCTACGACCTGTCCAAGCGCACCAATCTGTACGCCTACGGTTCGTACGGCAAGAACTACGCGTTCAACGACGGCGTGAAGGCCACGGCGATCGGCGTGGGCCTGCGTCACCGCTTCTGATTCCGTGCGGGGCCTCGCCCCGCGAGCGGATGGACGGTCTCCACTCGGAGACCCACAGTTGCCTGCGGGTCGAATGCAATAGGAAAAGCCACCTCTCGGGTGGCTTTTTTTGCGTCGAACCCCCACGTGTTCCTTGCTTAATTCAGCAAGATCGCACCGCTGCCCAGCTTTCCGGCGCTGGCAGCGGACTCATAAAGCCACCGCCCAGCCTGATCCACGACGATGAGTCGGTTGCCGTCGACCAGCTTGCTCATTTATTTTCACCCGGACAATATTGACAGGCGTTTTTACCCGGAACATAATTCGCACTCAGACATGCATCCTCTTTCTCCGGACTCCCATCCATGGCCCACTCGACCGATCTCCACACCGCTTTCACCGGCCACCGCGTGCTCGCTTCGGGTGTCTTGGCCGACGTAGCACTCGCCGTCAAGCACGCCCCGCCGCCCTCTCCGTCCGCCCCCGTGCTGATCTTCAACGACAGGACCGGCCACCAGGTCGACCTGAACCTGAGCGGCACCGACGAGGAAGTCGCCGCGCGCCACGCGCCCGCGCCGGAACCGGCCGTTGCGTCCGCCAGCGACGACGCGGCACCCGAAGCTCCGCGCGGCCGTGGTCGCCCCAAGCTGGGCGTGGTGCCGCGCGAAGTGACGCTGCTGCCGCGCCATTGGGACTGGCTGGCCGCGCAGCCCGGCGGCGCGTCGGTGGCGCTGCGCAAGCTGGTCGAACAGGCGCGCCGCGACAACGAAGTCCGCGACCGCAAGCGCGAGCGGCAGGAAGCCGCCTATCTCTTCATGTGCAGCCTGGCCGGCAACCTGCCCGGATTCGAGGAGGCCACGCGCGCGCTGTACGCCGACGACCGCAAGCGCTACGCGGAACAGGTCGCGTCCTGGCCCGAGGACGTGCGCAACTATGCCTTGCGGCTGGCCTGGGAGGCGGATAACGCCGGCGCTTGACCAGCTACCGCAGCATCGGCCACAAGGTCAGCGCCAGCGCGACCCCCATGCCGATATTGAACCGGCGCAGCCGCGCGGGATTGGCCAGGAAGCCGCGCAGCGACATGCCGAACAAGGCCCATACCGACACGCTGGGCACGTTCACCAGCGCGAATACCGCGCACATCCAGGCCAGCGCGCGCAGGGGCGCGGCGGCGTCCATGTAGACCGCCACCGCCGCCAGCGCCACCATCCAGGCCTTCGGGTTGATCCACTGGAACAGCAGCGACTCGCCGAAGCGCAAGGGCCGCGCCGCGGCCGCCGGCCCCGCACCCATAGAGCGCGATTGCGCGATGCGCCAGGCCAGATACAACAGATAGGCCGCGCCGGCGAACTTCAGCGCCTGCGCCAGCGCCGGCCACGCCAGGAATAGCGCGCCCAACCCCAGCCCCACGCCCAGCAGCAGCGAGGTGAAGCCGACGGTGATGCCCAGCACCTGCGGCAGGGTCCGGCCGAAACCGAAGTTCGCGCCCGAGGCCAGCAACATCAGGTTGCTGGGACCAGGCGATATCGAGGTGACAACGGCAAAGCCCGCCAGCGCGGCCAGGCTTTCAAGGGTCAGGGGATACAGCAGGCTGGACATGTCCATGAATCTCCAATGGGTGGGCACGATGCGAGGATTGTGGCGGCGCCCAGGCTTCGCTACCATTGGCAAAATTGACATTTTTGATATCAATCCTGCCAATGAAAATCCAGGTGCTCGCGCTCGACGGCGTGTTCGATATCGGCCTGTCCGCGCTGCTGGACGTATTCACCACGGCCAACGAACTGGCGCCCATGCTGTCCGCCGCCATCACGCCCTTCGATGTCCGCCTGACCGGCATGCGGGCGCGCGTGCGCACGGCGCAGGGCATGGCCTTGCCGCTGGCGGGACGCGCGGACACCAACGCGGACTGGACCGTGGTGCCCGCGCCTGGCTGCAAGATGCCGGAAACGCTGCTGCCCGCGCTGGCCCGATCCGATGTGCGCGACGCCAGCGCGCTGCTGCGCGAGGTTGCGGACAACGGCGGCCAGATCGCGGCGGCCTGCATCGGCACCTTCGTGCTCGCCGAATCCGGTCTGCTGAGCGGCCAGCGCGCCACCACCACCTGGTGGCTGGCGCCGCTGTTCCGCCAGCGCTATCCGGATGTGCGGCTGGAAGACGACCGCATGCTGGTGCGCTCGGGCGCCCTGCTCACGGCGGGCGCGGCGCTCAGCCATGTCGACATGGCCCTGTGGCTGGTGCGCCAGGCCAGCCCCGAGCTGGCGGGGCTGGTCGCGCGCTATCTCATCGTGGACCCGCGCCCCGCGCAATCGGCCTACGCCATCCCCGACCACCTGGCCCACGCCGAGCCCATGGTCGAGGCCTTCGAGCGCTGGGCGCGCGCCCGCCTGTCGCAAGGGTTCTCGCTGGATGAGGCCGCGCTGGCGCTGCACACCAGCAAGCGCACGCTGGCGCGCCGGCTGCGCGACACGCTGGGCAAAAGCCCCTTGGCGTACTTCCAGGACCTGCGCGTGGAGCGCGCGGCGCACCTGCTCAAGACCAGCAGTCGCACGCTGGAGCAGATCGCCGCCGACGTGGGCTACGCCGACGGCGTGACGCTGCGCACGCTGTTGCGTCGCAAGCTGGGACGCGGCGTGCGCGACCTGCGCGGTGCCGGCTGAGACCTGACGCCTGACGCCATACGCCGGACGCCAGCGCCGGAGGCCAAAGGCAGCATGAGCCTCGCCACGCGCCGCACCCCAGCGCGCGCGTGCTTCAACAGCGCCCGCCTGCTACGCTATGGGCATCATCAACGCCACGCCCGCCGGCCTCTGCCATGTCCGATCCCCTCACCCGCAACCTGCTGCTCTATGACGGCGACTGCCCCTTCTGTTCGAACTACGTGCAACTGATGCAGCTGCGCAAGACCATCGGCCCGCTGGACGTGCTGAACATGCGCGAGCATCCCGAGCTGGCGGCGCATTTCCGCGCGCGGGGCCATGACCTGAACGAAGGCATGCTGCTGCAATGGGACGGCAAGATCTATTGGGGCGCGGATTGCGTCAATCGGCTGGCCCTGCTCAGCACTGGCAACGACCTGTTCAACCAGATCAACGCCGCCATCTTCCGCAAGCCCTGCCTGTCCAAGGCGCTGTATCCCTTCATGCGCGCCGGCCGCAACCTGGGGCTGACGCTGATGGGCAAAGGCAAGATGCAGTATTGATTCCCGCCTGGCGCGCTGAATTCCCACTCGGTGCGCGCCAGCCTTTCACTCCCCCCTAACCCCACCCGCCAAGATGATTTCCGTCAGAAGACTGCTGCCCGCCGAATGGGCCCTGGCTTTTCCGCTCATCGCGCAGCTGCGCAACCTGGACGAGGCGGAATTCCTGCGCCGCGCCCGCCGTCAGGCGCATGGCGGCTACGAGCTGGTCGGCGCCTACCTGAACGACGCGCTGGTCGGCGTCATGGGCATGCGGCCGGTCCATACGCTGGCGCGCGGCCCGCACTTGCATGTAGACGATCTGGTGGTGGACGCGGCCGTGCGAGGCAGCGGCGCGGGACATGCGCTGATGGCCTACGCCGAAGCGGACGCGCGTGCTCGCGAGATGAGCGCGGTGTTCCTGGACGCGCGGCCCGACGCCATTCCTTTCTACGAAAAGGAAAACTACGTGCGGCATCCTGCGCCTTCGATGAAGAAGACGCTGGCGCCCTGACGCGGCCGGCCCCGCTGCCCTGCCTGGCGGCATCCCGCGTGGCCGCCAGGAAGATCGCGGCGGCAAACAGGCGACCAGCTCCTAGTGTGCTGTCCCGTAGGTACGTCCGCCTGACGAAATTCATCCATAGACGTCA